>JAQYVK010000400.1 GCA_030145585.1 Desulfatiglandales bacterium
CCAAACTGCCGATTGCAATTTGATGCAGGAAGTTATTTTGTTCCTCCAAAATGAAAAAAGTTGTGATAATAATAATACTTACACCGGAAGAGCCTGAAGCTGGATTCTTAGAGAGGTGAGCGAGGGGCTTAAATCAATAAAAGAGGGACACTTGGCTCCCTCTTTAGAGGCTAAAATTAATAAAAGAGGGAGCACTTGGCTCCCTCCTCAAGGGCTAAAAACAATAAAAGAGGGACACTTGGCTCCCTCTTTAGAGGCTAAATCAATAAAAGAGGGAGCACTTGGCTCCCTCCTCAAGGGCTAAAAACAATAAAAGAGGGAGCAAGACTCCCTCTTTTATTGTAAAGATTTATGGGGTGAGTGATGGGACTTGAACCCACGACCACTGAGGCCACAACCCAGTGCTCTACCAGCTGAGCTACACCCACCATAAGTTAAAGGTCATTATTTAACATAATCATTATTTTTTGCAACAAAAAGTTGCCTCATTTTTTTTATTGCCTTTCCATCCATGACTTCATCCTTGAACATGGGATGGCATGAAACATATTGGGAGATAACCAGTGTCGCTTAAAGATAAAGGGGAAATATTTAGAAAAATCCCATCCGTGGACCGTTTGCTGAATGGCCCCGAATTAACTAAAATATCTTCAAAATTTCCGCGCAATCTTATCCTCAGGGCTATCAACCAGGTCCTCGAAGAGGTCCGTGAGGATATTCAAAAAAACGATGTCATCGAAAGCCCGGGCGAGTTAAAAATTAAAGAAGTCTCAAAAAAAGTCGTCGACCGATTACAGCTGCTTAGCCGTCCGAGTCTAAAACCGGTTATCAATGCCACAGGTGTTATCGTTCATACAAATCTCGGGCGATCCCTGCTCACGGACAGGGTCATCAAGAGGTTTAGACCTTTGAGCGAGGGTTATAGCAATCTCGAATATGATTTAAAGAGCGGAAAAAGGGGCAGCAGATACAGCCACGTGGAGGGGATTCTCAAGGAGATCACATCTGCAGAAGCTGCCATGGTCGTCAATAACAATGCTGCCGCTGTCCTCATTTCTCTCGACACTCTTGCAAAGGGGCGTGAAGTAATCGTATCCCGTGGGCAGCTTGTAGAAATAGGGGGCTCCTTTCGTATCCCTGACGTAATGGGAAAGAGCGGGGCTAAAATGGTAGAGGTGGGGACAACCAATAAAACCCATCTCTGGGATTATGAGGAAAAAATCGGCCCTGACACGGCACTCCTGCTCAAGGTACACCAGAGTAATTTCCAGATTGTCGGCTTCACAGAGGAGGTGGAGACTTCCGAACTGGTGGCGCTCGGCAAGAAATATGGCATTCCCCTAATGGAGGACCTGGGCAGCGGTTGTCTTGTGGATCTCTCAAAATATGGCCTTCTCAAGGAACCTACTGTCCAGGAGGTCCTGGCCAATGGTGTGGATCTGGTCACTTTCAGCGGTGACAAATTGTTGGGGGGTCCTCAGGCAGGCATTATCCTGGGAAGAAAAGATTTGGTTGAAGCGATTAAGAAAAACCAACTCAGCCGGGCCTTAAGAATCGACAAACTCACCCTTTTGGCCCTTGAAGAAACATTGACACTGTATAGGGATGAGAGAGCGGCCGTAAATGAAATTCCAACCCTGGAGATGATATGCCAGTCTTATGATGGTCTTGACAAAAAGGCCCAAAAGCTTACAGAGATGTTGACTGGGTCGGAAACAGAGAATTATACACTGGTAGGAATAGATGGCCATTCCAGAATAGGCGGAGGGGCTTTGCCCCTTCAAAAGTTGCCCACTCGGTTGTTGTGCCTGACACCAAAAAAAATGTCCGCCCAGGAGATGGAAGGCTGGCTGAGATCCTATGATCCGCCCATCATTGCCCGTATTGAGACCGATCAAGTGCTGTTGGATATGAGAACCATCCGGGAAAAAGAATTGAAAACGGTCGCTCAGGCCCTTAAAAAACTTGCAATCGCCTGAACTAAAACGGATCATACAAGCATGAAGTGGTAAAGACCGATAGTTGACAATCTGGCATTGAAGTCATAGTTTTGACGTGTGGAAAATCCCGACCAAAGGTCAGGACCTGGGCTGTCTTGCTGAAAGTCTTTTTCAGCTGGACAACAGTGTTAAGGTTCCGGACCGATGAAGTGAGGAATATCCGTGGAAAAAATTATTGAGAAGGCCCTTCGTGAGAGTATTGGGGCAATGGAAAGTTTTATCGGGGAAAATACTTCGAATCTCATCCACTTTTCCGAAAAAATTGCCTCAGCCTTTAACGATGATCGCAAGCTCATGATCTGTGGTAATGGTGGGAGCGCGGCTGACGCCCAGCACATCGCCGGCGAGTTCGTAAACCGTTTCTTGCTCGAACGCCCTCCACTCCCGGCTATTGCCTTGACAACGGACACATCCGTTTTGACCAGCATCGGAAACGATTACTCCTTTGAGGAAATTTTTTCGAAACAGGTGAAGGCCATTGGTATGGAGGGTGATGTACTCCTTGCCATTAGTACCAGCGGAAACTCAGCCAATGTTATCGCTGCGGTTAAAGCAGCCACAAACCTCGGAATTTATACAGGGCTTCTCACTGGAAGCCGAGGAGGCCGGCTTGCGAGCCAAGTTGATCTGGCCATGATCGTCAATCACAATATTGCCCCGAGGATTCAAGAGACACACATTTTTGCGGGCCATACCATCTGCCAACTGGTAGACCACATCCTATTTCAACAAGGGATAAAGGAGGACTAAATATTAGGGGATAGACGAGGGCTTTTATCCAAATCCAAAGGTTATGAGTTATTGCCATCGTGTTGGAAAAAACCCTAAATCCGAATATCGAAATCCGAAACAAATCCCAAATCTCGAATGACCAAATGACCAAAACAAATTCTTATCCACGATTTCAGGGGTAGATCTTAGTTATATCATTTGAATTTTTGTCATTAGATATTGTTTCGGATTTCGGATTTCGTGCTTCGGATTTGAGCTTTTTCATTTTTTAACGCAGAACCACTGTGCTCTGACCTGGTGCCCAGAACCAGGTCTTTCAATTTTGAGTAAAAAACTAAGGAAAACGCTTGCTATGTCAAAATCAGATCCCATTTCATTGGATGGGGTAAAATCCTACCCTCTAAAAGATAGATCGAGCAAGGTAGATATCCATGATTTCGGTAAGCCCTGGAGTGCTGGGGGCGACTTTGGGCTTTGGATTGACTCACTTCCCAAGATTCTAGCAGGCAATGATTTTAAGAGGGTGGTGGACAATATGGCCCGGGCGGCCCGGGCTAAGAAAATGATAATTCTGGCGATGGGGGCCCATGGTATTAAGGTGGGACTGAATCCCGTGATTATCGATCTTATGGAGCGGGGCATTATCGGCGGAATTGCCATGAATGGAGCCGGGATCGTCCATGATGCGGAATTGGCCATGGTAGGCTGTACCTCGGAAGATGTAGCATCCCAACTGGGAAAAGGGAAATTCGGGATGGCTGAAGAAACGGGAAGATTCCTCAATAAGGCTACGCTTGACGGTGCGAGCCGGGGGTTCGGCCTTGGGAAATCGATCGGTGCCATGCTCGTGGAAGAAAAATTCCCCCATAATCAGATCAGCCTCTTGGCCAGGGCCTATGAACTCGATATACCCCTGACGGTCCATGTGGCTATTGGAACAGATATTATTCATATTCATCCCAGTGCGGATGGCGCCTCCATCGGAAAGACCTCGCATCTCGATTTTAGAATTTTCGCCGGTCTCGTTTCACGGCTTGAAGGAGGTGTCTTTATAAACTTAGGCTCCGCCGTCATTATGCCGGAAGTCTTTTTAAAGGCCTTCTCACTGGCAAAAAATCTTGGTTATAATCTTAATAAGTTTACTACCGTGAATATGGACTTTATCCGGCAATACCGACCCACAACAAACGTGGTTCACCGACCCACTCTGGATGGGGGAGAAGGGTATTCCCTCGTGGGTCATCATGAAATTATGTTCCCTTTACTGGCCGCTGCCCTCATTGAAGGCCTGGAAGAAATAAAGTGAAAATGGAGGAGAAACAACATGCCCATTTATGAATATCGGTGCTGTGCATGCGAGAAGGATTTTGAATGTCTCATTTTAGGAAGTGACGACGATATCTGTTGCCCCGACTGTGATGGCGATAGGGTTGAGCGCCTCATGTCTTCTTGTAGTTTTTCAAGTGGCGGGAACTATTCGGCACCTTCCACCTCTTCAGGTTGCTCATCCTGTGCAAGCAGCAATTGTAGCACTTGCCATTGAATATCTGCCGGAGCGCCAAGTGGCCGTAACCTTCATTTTCGACGGTCCCGCCATTTGGGCATCCAAAGAAGAGAAAGCGATTCTGTAGGAGATCAATTGTTCCGCATAGGCTTCGGATACGACGTTCACCAACTTGTTGAAGGCCGGTCTTTGATTCTTGGAGGGCTCGAAATCCCTCACGATCTCGGCCTTATGGGGCACTCCGATGCGGATGTGCTAACCCATGCCATTATGGATGCAACCCTTGGTGCGCTGGCCATGGGTGATATTGGCCTGCATTTCCCAGATGGAGATCCTGCTTATAAAGATATGGAGAGCCTGTTGATGCTGAAACGGATAGTGGAATGGGTCCTGCAAAAAGGGTTCAAGGTCAATAATGTTGACACGACAATCGTGGCTCAAAAACCCAAATTGGCACCCCACATTTTTGCCATGAAAGAAAGGTTGTCTGAGATCCTGGACATTGGACCCGACCAAATAAACATCAAAGCCACGACAACAGAAGGGATGGGGTTCTGCGGCCGCCAGGAAGGAATGGAAGCTTATGCCGTGGTTAGTCTTGTCCTTGTCGATGCCGAATCATAGAGGCACTCCCCAAAACATTTGAGTCTTGAAGTTCTGCCCTGATCTCTCAAAATCGCTTCCTAACTTCAAGCCAACCCGCTAGTATGTCGGTTGGAACGACAAGGACCCTGCATAGGGTGCTTTCCTTTTAAAGGGTGTTTTGACTAGCTTCTCCTGCAGACACCGTTTTCAGGCATAAAACCGAATATTTATTCAGGAGGTCTCTCATGAGCCTAAGGTTATACAATACAGCCGTCCGGAGTAAGGAAATATTTAAGCCTCTCCTCGAAGGCAAGGTAGGGATGTACGTTTGTGGCGTCACCGTTTACGATCTCTGTCATATAGGCCATGCGAGATCTGCCCTCGTCTTCGATGTCCTGGTCAGGTATCTTAAGGCCCGGGGCTTTGATGTGACCTATGTTCGGAATTTCACCGATGTGGATGATAAGATCATCGAAAGGGCCGGACAGCTTGGAAAAGACACCACGGAACTGGCCGAAGAATACATCGATGCTTTTTATGAAGACATGGGAAAACTTGGGGTTCTGAATGCGGACATTGAACCTCGAGCCACCGAGCACATTGACGGCATGGTTGCTATGATAAGCACCCTGATCGACAAGGGATTTGCCTACGTGGAAGATAAAGATGTCTATTACTCAGTAGAGAAATACCGGGGTTATGGCAAACTCTCCGGGAGACGCCTCGAAGACATGAAAGCGGGTAGTCGGATTGCGGTCGACGAGAAGAAGAGACATCCAATGGATTTCGTACTCTGGAAGGGAGCAAAACCGGACGAGCCTCATTGGCCGAGTCCCTGGGGTCCCGGCAGGCCAGGCTGGCATATGGAATGCTCCGTCATGAGTAACAATTTTCTGGGTCACACCTTTGACATCCATGGCGGCGGCAAAGACCTCCTCTTCCCTCACCACGAGAATGAAAGAGCCCAGTCCATTGCGGCCAATGACGGCAAATTTGCGCGTTATTGGGTTCACAACGGCTTTGTGACCCTGGAGTCGGAAAAGATGTCCAAGTCCCTCGGGAACTTTCTGACCATACGGGATGCCCTGAAGATATATCATCCCGAAGTTCTACGTTTTTTCCTCCTGTCCAAACACTATAGAAGCCCTCTTGATTTCTCGAAAAACGCGGTGCTTGATGTTCAATCCGGTCTGGTCCGCATCTACCGCACCCTTCAGAGGGCAGAGGGGCTCCTTGGTCCATTTCAAAATGGGAAAGAGATCTCGAGTAACGGATCTTTAACCGACTCAGGTGGGGAACCCTTCATAGAACAATTCATCCATAAGATGGACGATGATCTCAACACGGCTGGTGCGATAGGGCTTGTTTTTGAGAAAGTCAAGGAAATGAACCGACTTATGGACGACCTTGGCCCTGAACCGACCGATAAGGTTCTGGAACCGCTGAAGCATGATCGTCACCTTCTTTTCAAGACCGCCCGTGTCCTTGGGGTTTTAAATGAAATTCCGCAAGATTTTTTTAGAACACTGTCCCATCCTGCCGAGACCCTTCAAGCTCAGGACATAGAGAAGATGATTGGGGAAAGAAACACGGCAAGGGCGGAAAAGAAATGGAAAGATGCGGATATCATTCGAGATCGTCTTAAAGACATGGGGGTTATCCTGGAAGACGGCCCTGAGGGGACCACCTGGAGGTTTGATGTTTAAATTAATTTCGGACCTCAAACCCTGCGGAGACCAACCCCAGGCGATCGAAACTCTCGCCAAAGGTGTCCAGCAGGGCCTTGAGGCCCAGGTTTTACTGGGCGTTACAGGATCCGGGAAGACTTTTACCATGGCCCAGGTCATTGCCCGGCTCCAAAAGGCTACTTTGGTTATCGCCCCCAACAAAACCCTCGCCGCCCAGCTGTACGGGGAATTGAAAAATTTCTTTCCTGAAAACGCCGTCGAATATTTTGTCAGTTATTACGATTATTACCAACCGGAGGCCTACATCCCCCAGTCGGATACTTACATTCAAAAGGATGCCCACATAAACGAGCAGATCGACAAGATGCGCCATTCGGCCACCCGATCTCTTCTTGACAGAGATGACGTCATTATTGTGGCCAGCGTATCTTGCATTTATGGTCTCGGTTCCCCTGAAGCCTATTTTAACATGCTTCTCATGCTTGAAAAGGATACGGAATTTCCGCGCGAAGACGCCCTTAAAAAGTTGGTTGAAATCCACTATGAACGGGGGGACTACGACTTCTCCCGAGGTCGTTTTCGGGTTCGGGGGGACGTTCTGGATGTCTACCCGGTGCATGAGGATTACCGGGCCGTACGAATCCATTTTTTCGGGGACTCCATCGAGGCTATCCAAGAAATCGATCCCTTGACGGGCAAGGCGACGAACGACCTGAACCGGATAACCATCTATCCCGCCACCCACTATGTGACCACTGTGGATGTTCGAGAAAAGGCCATTCGTAGTATCAAGCAGGAACTCAAAGAACGAGAAGAGTATTTAAGGTCGCTCAACAAGCTCCTTGAGGCCCAGCGGATCGATGAGCGCACCCTTTTTGATCTGGAAATGATGGCTGAAATGGGTTATTGCCACGGGATTGAGAATTACTCGAGGCATCTGACCGGAAGGGCACCTGGTGAAGCGCCTCCTACACTTCTCGATTACTTTCCTAAAGGATTCCTCATCTTCATCGATGAAAGCCATATTACTGTTCCCCAATTGAACGGTATGTACCTTGGAGACAGATCCAGGAAAACCACCCTCGTAGAATTCGGTTTTCGACTTCCATCAGCGTTGGACAACAGGCCCCTTAAATTTGAAGAGTTTGGTGAAAGAGCGAAGCAGGTCGTATATGTCTCGGCCACTCCGGGGCCCTATGAGTTGGAGAGTTCGGAGATGCTGGCCGAGCAGATCATCCGGCCCACAGGTCTCATGGACCCAGAGATCATTGTTCATCCCGCTTCAAATCAGGTCGATGATCTCCTTGGGCGGATCAGAGAGACGGTGGACAAGAATGAACGGGTCCTCGTCACCACCCTCACCAAAAGAATGGCGGAAGATCTCACAGACTACTACGCCGAACTGGGCATCAATGTAAGGTATCTCCATTCTGATATCAAGACGATTGAGAGGATGGACATCCTCAAAGACCTTCGGCTGGGGGTTTTCGATGTCCTCGTGGGCATCAATCTCCTTCGGGAGGGTCTCGATTTGCCTGAGGTCTCCCTTGTGGCCATCCTGGACGCGGACAAGGAGGGATTCCTTCGATCGGAAAGATCCCTTATCCAGACCTGTGGCAGGGCAGCGAGAAATGTAAATGGTACAGTCATCCTCTATGCCGACAAAATTACCGGTTCCATGGAAAGGGCCATGGGTGAGTGCGACCGCCGCCGTCAAATCCAGCAGGAGTACAACGAGATCAACGATATCACCCCTACCTCCATCAAAAAGAATATCGTTGATGTCCTTGGGACCGTCTATGAGGCCGATTACGTGACCGTCCCTACCTTGGCCGAAAAAGAGGCGGCTTATTTAACCCCGGAACGGATCCAAAAAATGATCAAGGACCTTCACCAGAAAATGATCGATGCGGCACAGGACCTTGAGTTCGAGGAGGCCGCTCGTTTCAGGGACGAAATAAAGATGCTGGAGGAGAAAGAACTGGCAGCTCTCGACGGCAGCTGACTCCAGTTCATTTTATTCCTTTTATCAGTGAAGATGAGTGGTTCCGTCTGAATGTTGTATTCTGTCTTCCGTCTCCTGTCTTTTGTTTTATATTATCCCTTGACAAAATCCATCCGCGAAGGATAAATTTATTAGGAATTTTAACAAATTACATCCGATTGATCGAAAATTGAACAAGTTTCGCAATCCTACGTTTTCGACAGTCTTATCTCCGTTATCCGTCGGACTTTAAAGCGTTAGGGGGACAATCCCATGAATACAAAACGTATGCATCGCAAACTCAGCGCTATTCTCAGTGCCGATGTCAAAGGCTACAGCCGCCTTATGGGGGAAGATGAAGAGGCGACCGTCTCTACTTTGAAGAGGTATAGAGAAGTCCTCGCCGGTCTCATCCAGCAATATCGCGGACGGGTGGTGGATTCCCCCGGAGACAATATGCTTGCCGAATTTCCGAGTGTCGTGGATGCCGCGGAATGTGCGGTCGAGATCCAAAAGGAACTTCAAGCAAAGAATGTTGAGCTACATGGCGCGCGCAGAATGGAGTTTCGTATTGGGATAAACCTTGGGGATATCATACAGGATGAGGAACGTATTTATGGCGATGGGGTAAATATAGCAGCCCGAATGGAGAGCCTGGCCGATGGTGGAGGAATATGCATCTCCGGGACTGTTTTCGATAGCATCGAAAACAAGGTGGCGTTGAGCTACGAATACTTAGGAGAAAAGACGGTTAAGAACATCTCAAAACCGGTGCGGGCCTACAGGGTTTTGTTTGAGCAGGATGCAACTCATACAGAAAACGTTGGAGAGTTTGATCTGCCGGATAGACCATCCATCGCAGTTTTACCTTTTACAAACATGAGCGGGGACCCTGATCAGGAATACTTTAGTGACGGGATAACCGAGGACCTGATCACCGACTTGTCGAAAATTACCGGCCTGTTCGTCATTGCCCGCAACTCAGTCTTTACTTACAAAGGAAAGGCCGTGAAGGTCCAGAACGTGAGCCGCGAATTGGGGGTTCGGTATGTCTTGGAGGGGAGCGTTCGTAAGGCCGGTGATCGGGTTAGGATAACGTCGCAGCTGGTTGATGCCACCACAGGTGGTCATCTTTGGGCGGATCGGTATGATCGGGACCTCAGCGATATCTTTGCTCTTCAAGATGAAGTCACCGAGAAAATAGTGGCGGTCTTGGCAGTCAAGCTGGGGGAAGGGGAACAGCAGCGCCTGATGGAAAAACAGACCGGTAATGTAATGGCCTATGACTACTTTTTACGAGGTCTGGGATATGCCAACCAGTTCACCAAAGAGGCGAACGATCAGGCCAGAAAGATGTTTCATAAGGCTATTGAGCTGGATCCCGAATTCGCAATAACTTATGGGAAATTAGGGTTTACCTATCTGACAGATTGGATAATGGGTTGGAGCCGCGACCCACAGTCCTTGGATCGTGCCCTTGAACTGGGTAAAAAAGCGAGATCCCTCAATGAGTCCCTGCCTGAGGCCTATTGCCTCCTGGGGGAAACTTATTTATGGAAAAAGCAACATGAACGTGCCGTCTCCTTGTATGAGACGGCCATTGAGCTTAATCCCAACAATGCCGAATGGTATTCGGATCTGGGGGGGATTCTCAATTTCGCCGATGACCCGGAAAGGGGAATCGACCTGATCATGAAAGCGATGCGACTCGATCCCCTTTCTTCTCTTTATACCCTTTTTAACCTTGGACATGCTCAATACTTAGTAAGGCGATATGATGAAGCTGAAAAAACACTCAATAGAGCTCTCAAAAATAACCCCGACTTTATCCCGGCTCGCGCTATTTTAGCTGCTACTTACATTGAAACAGACCGGCCTGAGGAAGCCCGTAGGGAAGCGGCCGAAATGTTAAAAAGGAGTCCTGAGACGACACTCGAGATCTGGCGACAGAGACTTCCTTATAAAGACCCCGCACTCATGGATAGATGTATTGACGCCCTAAGAGAGGCTGGACTAAAATAAAATATTTTCCTTCCGATAGTTTATGATTTATTCGTGCATGCACCCGTCAGAAAGGCATGAAGACCGACCTCCATCTCCTATTATCATGACGATCTCGCTGACGACTCCATTCAATTCGGGGGAATTTGACAATGAGAAATATCATTTGTCAAACCGTGGTATTACCGGCTTCGGCAGAAACACTTTTTGAAATGTACTTAGATCCCAATGTCCACCAGGCAATTACGGGGGCCCCTGTCATTATCGGAGACAAAAGGGGTGCCCCTTTCAAAGCTTTCAATGGCTCCTTGACAGGCACAACGCTTGAAGTGGTCAAGCCTACGCTTATAGTTCAGTCCTGGCGTTCTACAGAATTTAAGGACACGGACCCCGATTCCACCCTGATTTTGTCATTCACCCCGAAAGGTAATGAAGGGCGGATTGATTTGATTCACTTAGATGTACCCGACCAAGACTACGATGGGGTGAACGAAGGCTGGGAGAAATACTACTGGGGTCCTTGGCGCAACTATATAGAAGGAAAAGGTGAATAAAACCTGTTTCTGAGAGGAGAAGTCGCTGGTGGCAACATTCTTGATAGCCCACGGGGCTTGGTCAGGAGGCTGGTCGTGGAAAAAGCTGAAACCGCTTCTTCATAACCATGGACACGATCTATTAACGCCCACTTACACCGGCATCGGAGAGCGCGTCCATCTCGCCGGCCCGGAAATTGGGTTGGAGACGCACATCGCTGATATTCTTGGCGTCTTTGAGTTCGATGACTTGAAAGACGTCTTCCTGGTCGGGCACAGCTACGGGGGTATGGTGGCTACAGGGGTTGCAGACCGGGCGCCGGATCGCGTGGCGCATCTCATCTATCTTGATGCCTTTGTGCCAGGCAACGGGCAATCACTCTCTGATCTCCAGCCGGACGAAATCCGAGCCAAAATGCGGGAGGGTGTACGACAAGATGGCGATGGATGGCGGGTTCCCCCGAATCCATTACCGCCGGACACGAGCGAAGCGGATGTCGCCTGGATTACGCCCCGGCGTGTGATGCAACCGTTGAAGACTTTCGAGGAACCGATCCGGCTGAGCGGCGCCGGCGATCGTCTACCCAAAACCTATATCTACTGCATGCAGCCTTCTCCCGGGAATATGTTTCAGCAGTTTGCACGGCGCGCGCGCGGCGAACCCGGGTGGCACTATATGGAAATCAATTCGACCCATAGCCCCCACATTACCGTGCCTGAAATGCTGGCTACATTATTTGATAACATCTCTGCGAGTGACTCTTCGGGATGACAGGTGAATTCTTTGCCCACACAGGGCCCACAAAGGGTGATTTATGACCATTGAAGAAAAAGGACTCAAAGATTTAAGACGTGCGGTGGAACTCCTCGAAAATCCCAGTTTCATGGCGCGACTCACAGATTTTGTGGGCCAACCTGTCGAAAAATTCGTAAAATTTCTACCCGACCAAGTATCCGGAAAAATTCAGGATGTAGTTAAAGCTGTTCTAAGCAAACTGCTGAAACTCTCTGTTAAAACCATGGACAAAGATTTCGAAGGCCGGGCATCAACCATCACCCACAAGATAGCAACCGGTGTTAGCGGTGCTATAGGGGGGGCTTTTGGACTGCCTGCGCTCGCGGTTGAACTTCCCATATCTACCTCGATCATTCTCCGTTCAATTGCCGATATTGCTCGCGGTGAGGGGGAAGACATCACATCCCTCGAAGCGAGATTGGCCTGCCTGGAAATTTTCGCACTTGGTGGCAGATCCGAAGCGGACGACGGGGCTGAGACTGGCTACTTCGCGGTGCGTGCCACCTTGGCCAAGGCTGTCAGCGACGCGGCAAAATATATCGCCCAAAAAGGCCTGACTGGAAAAAGCGCTCCGGTCATTGCACGCTTAATCGCACAGCTCGCTTCCCGTTTTGGATCCGTCGTTTCTCAAAAGATGGCCGCGCAGGCGGTTCCCGTCATTGGGGCGCTCGGTGGGGCAACGATCAATCTCCTCTTTGTGGATCACTTCCAGGACATTGCACGTGGACATTTCATCGTTCGCCGCCTTGAGAGAGAATATGGAAAAGAAGAGGTTCAGAAGGCGTACGAAAAAATCCGATCCGGCGAAACTGGCTGATGACGCTTCTAAATCGAAGTTTGATTTCACATTTGATTATATCCATATCCTTATATGTCTTTTTTGCCCTCCTTGATATCTTTTTTACACTGAAAGGTGTCCATGGAGATATTGCGATAGCAGGCAACCCGATCATGCGCTATATGATGGCCAACTTCGGCTTGATGGGTGGGCTGGTTGTAGAAAAGAGTCTTGTTCTTTTGTTGGCGACAACAGTGGCTATTGTTTCAGTCATCAGTATCGAGAAAGAAGCCGACTGGGTTTATTATTTGGCTTTTACTCGTGTCACACGAAATTGGATGAAGCGTAAAAAAAGATATTGGGTAGCTTTTCTACCACTCTATTTTGTGGCCTTCTCACAAGGCCTAGCGGCAGCAAGCTGGATGTATCTAATAGCCGAGATAACATTTTCTTAGTTTGTTCAGTCACTGTTGCCTTAATGATTAGAATGCCGTGTGTATAACTTAATTCATCTGAACCCTGTTAACAGGACTGCCGATCGCTCGCGTTGGGGGAGAACAAGGGACCACATTGGTCAAGACCAGAGTGGACTCATGGAGGGGAGAATTGATGAAAAAAGAATTTTTTAATGAAAAAATGGAAACAATGAGCTTCGAGGAACTGCACTCTATTCAGGAAGAAAAATTTATCAAACAAATAGATTATGTGTGGGGAAAATCACCTTTCTACCAGAAAAAGTTCAAGGAACATGGTGTCGAAAGAGGGGATATCAGGGGCTTGGAGGATCTGCACAAACTTCCTTTTACTGAAAAGGACGAACTCAGGAGAAGCCAGGAGGAAGATCCGCCTTTGGGGTCTCATTGTGCTGCTCCCATGGATAACATCATCCGCATCCATTCATCCTCAGGGACGACCGGCATTCCTACCTTCGTTGGCATCACCCGACATGACCACAAGGTTTGGACAGAAATCACCGCACGATCTCTCTTTGCCAAGAGTGTCAGGCCGACGGACGTCATGATCCACGCCGTGGGATTGACTTTTTTTGTTGGTGGGTTGCCTGTTAAGGATGCCACAGAACATATTGGGGCCGCTTTTGTTCCTATCGGTACTGGTGCATCCGATCGAGTGGTCATGACCACGAAAAGGTTGGGTGGTAACTTATTGCATTGTACCCCCTCCTACGCACAGTACCTGGCGGACTATGTCAGAAAAAAGCAGAACATGGAACCCTCTGAGCTCGGATTCAAGAAACTGGTGGTCGGGGCTGAACCAGGCGGGGGCGTCCCGGCAATAAAAAAGAGACTGCAAGAAGACTATCAATGCATAGTTAGTGAAGGGCTGGGAAACTCTGACGCCGCACCCATCATTTTTGGGGAATGTCCCGCCCAACAAGGAATGCACTTCTGTGCCCAGGAATATATATTCCCCGAACTGATTGACCCATCCTCCGGCGATGTGTTGGAAATGACCGATGGTGCGGAAGGGGAACTGGTTTACACATTACTCGACCGGGAATGTTGTCCTGTTGTAAGGTTCCGGACCAGGGACAGAATCACCATTTTCTCCGACCCATGTGAATGCGGTCGTACCAGTTTCAGAATAAGATGTATTGGTCGGACCGACGACATGCTCCTTCTGCTGGGAGTAAACGTCTTTCCATCAGCCATCAAAGACGTCGTCACTTCTTTCCGGCCGCTAACTACCGGTGATATGCTCATCCTACTCGACGAACCCGGACCGAAGGTACAACCTCCCCTTAAGGTACAGGTTGAATATACCCAAACAGTAAAGGATCTTACTGCTCTGAAAAAAGATCTGGAAAATATCTTGAGAGAAAAACTTGTGTTTCGCGCGGATGTCGAGCTGGTCCCCGAAGGGACCCTTCCCCGTTATGAAATGAAGACAAAGCTCATCAAGAAATTATTTAAATAAGAACAATAGAAAGAAAAGACATAAGAAGCTATCTCAAAAATAGAAAAATGGTTCGAGGTCAAGGACAGCGCGAAGCCGTGATGAATTCTCGACCACCGGTCGGGAATTCATCTAAGCTGTTCTGCTGGAAGATATTTTCAGCAGAACAGCAGGACGCACAGAGATCGGGCCATTTGGCATTTTTGAGATGGCTTCTAATTCTTTTTTCGTAATATAGTTGTGAGCTCCCCAAAAGAGCTTATGACAATATCAGCTTTGGATAGACCATGGTTGGTGAACCCGGTATATTGAATGGTCTTGAAGCCTCTTTTGTGGGCCGGGTTGATGTCCATACCAGGTCTGTCTCCCACCATGACCGCCTCATGGGTCCCAATACCGCGTTCTCTCAAGTCCTTGGCAAGCACATCATAGATGGTACCTTGTGCCTTCGTGGCCCCCTCATATCTCCCATCTACAGAATTTGTTTCTAGGGTCACTTTCCCTACCGGCGTAATCACATCTTTGAAGTACTTGTCCAGATTTCTCTTTTTTAAAAACCGGGATATCCTATCATCGCCCAGTGGATTACGGCTATATTTCATCTCTGTCACAACAGCGGTTTCAATGCCCTCTCTCTTTAGATGAACCAGCGCCTCTTCCAAATCATCCGCTGTGTCCAATAATTCCTGTTCTTCGAGTCGTAAAAGCTCAATCGCGGTTTTATCCTTTCCCAACACAAAGCTATATATGTCATCTCTATGCCCTTCCTGAAGGATCGGATAGCTTCCATACTTTTCTTTGAGAACCCTATGCCGCCCAATTTTTTCAGAAATGAGTTCAGGCTTTCCCAATGCCTTATATATGTCACCATAGAGGATCGCATTCCTGACGTCATCAGCATTCATAATGCACTCGCCGTAATCAAATCCACACCATTTGACCTCCAAAACCATTGAAAAGCCCCCTATTCAGTTTTTGGGAAGGATAAACTGGAACAACAAGATAGTCAAATTTTACTTCGAATGAAATGATATGCTGCAGAAGAGATCAAATCCCCTTTTCTCATAAAAAAGTGGCTTTCTTTCCAAGATAAAGTTATATTAATAGTGTTCCTACAGCAGACAACTCTCCTCAAGAACTCAATGAAACCCCTTTAGGGTGTCCCATGACCGAAGAACGTATCAAACGCAAACTCGTCGCCATCCTCAGCGCTGATGTGAAAGGCTACAGCCGTCTTATGGGGGATGACGAGGTTTCCACCGTTCGTACGATAGAGTCCTACCGGAAAACGATGACTGAACTTATTCTGGACCACCGTGGCCGAGTCGTCGACTCTCCCGGTGACAACCTACTGGCGGAGTTCGCCAGCGTGGTGGATGCGGTTCAGTGTGCGGTTGAGATCCAACAGGTGCTCAAATCGAAAAACGATGAATTTGCCGAAGATCGAAAAATGGAGTTTCGCATCGGGATCAACCTGGGTGATGTCATTGAAGAGGGTGATCGGATCTATGGGGATGGCGTCAACATCGCCGCTCGTATTGAGGGCCTTGCCGAGGGTGGAGGTATTTGCATCTCTGGAAGCGCCTTCGAGCAGATCGAAAACAAGCTTGCCCTGGGATATGAGGACATCGGGGAACATTCGGTAAAAAACATCACCAAACCCATTCGGGTCTACAAGGTTCCAATGGCCTCCGGAGACGATATCGAAATAAGTGTTGGGAAAAAAGGCCGGATGAAATCCTTGCAGTGGGTGGCTTTGGCCGGTGTGGCCCTCGTGGTACTGGTCATCGGGGCCTTGGCCATATGGACCGATTATCTGCGCCCTTCCGGGTCCTCAGTCCCCTCCCAGCAGACTAATGCAGCCAAGTTACCAGATAGACCGTCCATCGCCGTGTTGCCTTTTGATAACATGAGCGGAGATCCCGAACAGGAGTATTTCAGTGACGGGATCACTGAAGATCTTATCACCGACCTTTCAAAGGTTTCCGGGCTGTTTGTCATCGCACGCAACTCGGTCTTTACCTATAAGGGAAAGGCTGTGAGTGTCAAACAGGTTGGAGAGGAGTTGGGTGTCCGTTATGTGTTGGAAGGGAGCGTCCGAAAGGCAAATAACAGGGTACGTATTACGGCTCAGCTCATAGATGCTCGCACGAGCGGGCACATTTGGGCGGAACGCTATGATAAGGAACTGAAAGACATCTTCGACTTACAAGATGAAGTGACCCAGGAGATTGTTTCCGCCCTCGCCGTAAAATTGACAGAGGAAGAGCAGAAACGCATTGTGCGCAAAGGAACGGACAATTTAGTGGCCTATGACTATACCCTGCGAGGATTGGAATACTCGAATCGGTATACCAAGGATGCGAATGCCCAAGCGAGAAAGCTATATCAGAAAGCCATCGACCTGGACCCCCGGTACGCGTTTGCATATGCCCTTTTAGGCCATACCTACATGATGGAATGGTCGTTTGGCTGGAGCCAGGATCCTACAACCATGGAACAGGCTTTTGAACTGGCCCAAAAGGCCATTGCGTTAGATGAGTCTGAACGCTTGTCGCATTCCGTGCTGAGTAATGTTTACCTTTGGCAAAAAAAATATGAACAATCCATTGCTGAAATCGAGAAAGCCATTGAGCTCCATCCAAACGATGCGGATGGACTGGCGTCTTTCGGGGGTGTCCTCAACTGGGCAGGCAAGCCTGAGGAAGCCATTGGCTTGGTGCAGAGGGCGATGCAACTGAACCCCATCAATCCTGCTTGGTACCTCTGGGAACTTGGCCACGCCTATTACTTGACAAACCAATTTGAAAAGGCCATTGAGACTTTCAATAAATTGCTTGCCCGCAATCCCAATTTCCTTCCCGCCTACAGCTATCTGGTTACCATGTATGTGGAACTCGAGATGGAGAAGGAGTTGCAAGTTGCGACAGCCAAGCTGGAGGGACTGAGCGCCCATATATCCATTCAGGATTGGAAAAAGAGACTCCCCTATAAAGACCCTAAAATGTTGGATCGCCTGTTTGATGCCCTGAAGAAGGCAGGGTTCGAATAAGCCCGGGAAATAGGATAAAATCCCATAATATTTGATAGTTACACATACTAAGAGCCTTCACTCCCAACGCAATTCCCCCTCCGACTTGCCTCCCGCATTTAAATATGCTATGAATTAAGCACCCTAGCGTTAAACCTTGCCTCATTAGTTCCGGTCCATTTAATTAATTCCTGGGTTTAATTCAACTCTATAACGGCGTTTAGACCGGAGCCGGATTCATTGCTGCCGCACCTTTTCAAGCAGGTTAATTGCGGCGTATTTATTTGATATAACTATGGAAAAATACAAAAACAGGCTTCTAAAAATACTGGACACTGCCCCTGCATTCAAGGAAATTATGACTTCCGGGCATCCTTTGGAAAACAAAAGAAAAAGGATCAGGGATTTCCTGGCAGACAGGCTGGCGTTCATCTTTTCTGACGACCCGATGATCGAGCCCCTTGAATGGGTGGTGACGAGGGATGCCATTGGGATCTTTCTTGCCATGCTCTCCATCCGAAACGAAAAACTGGCAGGCTACAGCCTTCTTCAATATATGGAAGATCTTATCCATGGAAACAACTCCGGGAGCTCGGAGAAACCGAGCCCCGGTTTTTTTGCCGAACTTGAACACTTATTAAGGGGAATCATTGGAAAAACAGGGATCTATCCCGTTAATATCCCCGCTTTCGTGAAACATGAGGGGCGGAAAGCCGCGAAATTGAGGTCTTCAGACCTCTCCCGCATGGCCAGAACGGCGCAAAAATTTCTGGATCGATATCCCAGCGGCTTGGATAAAAGCGTTATTCGGCGTCGCAGCATCAATAAAACAAGGATATTGAAGCATTTCGGTGCCACGGAGTTGGAATGGGAAGACTGGAAATGGCACGTAAAACATCTTATCAAGGATGCGGATACCCTTCGCGCGCTGGTTAAGCTCACCCCCGAGGATTATCAGGCCGTAAAGCTCGCACGCGAACAGAGGATTCCCTTTGGTGTCACGCCTTACTATCTCTCACTTATGGATCACGAAGCAGATCGAGCCAGGGATTATGCGGTTCGGGCGCAGGTCATTCCCACCCTTAACTACGTAGAAAATATGATACGCGGCAAGGAAAGCTCGGAACATTCCATGGATTTCATGCTTGAACGGGACACCTCCCCCATTGATGGAATCACGCGGCGGTATCCCATGATCGCGATCTTAAAACCTGTTTTGACATGCCCTCAGATTTGCGTCTATTGCCAGCGAAATTGGGAGATTGAAGATGTCCATTCTTCTGGTTCGATCCTACCCAAAGACAAGCTTGATAAGGCCCTCGAATGGCTGTCCGATACCCCGGAAATTAACGAGGTATTGATCACAGGGGGCGATCCCTTTCTCTTATCCAATCGACGAATCGAGAGCCTTCTATCCAGGCTTTCAAAAATAAAGCATATTCAGAGGATCAGAATCGGTACGCGAACGCCTGTAACAGTCCCACAAAGAATCACCGAATCGTTGGTGAGGACCATCAATCGCTTTCATGTCCCTGGGAAGAGGGAAATCATCCTGGTCACCCATTTCGAGCATCCTTACGAAATCACACCCCAAAGCATGGCGGCGGTTCAAAAATTCAGGCGTTACGGCATTGCAGTTTACAACCAACTCGTGTACACGTTTTACAATTCAAGGAAATTCGAAGCCGCCGCCCTCCGCCTCAAGCTTCGCTTGATCGGCGTTACACCCTACTACACCTTCAACACCAAAGGTAAAGATGAGACGTATGAGTTCAGGGTTCCCATTGCCCGATTGCTGCAGGAACAAAAAGAAGAGGTACGGCTTCTTCCGGGAACTGTTCGCACCGATGAAATCGTCTTTAACGTGCCCGGTTTGGGGAAAAACTACCTCAGGGCCCTCCAGCACCATAATCTTATTTCCATACTCCCCGATGGCAGAAGGGTTTACGAGTTTCATCCATGGGAGGAAAAACTCGCTCTGGCGGACACCTATGTCTACACGGATGTGTCCATTCATGACTACCTGAGAAGGTTAAAGGCTGCCGGTGAGGACACCTCTCACTACAGAACGATCTGGTATTATTATTAGTAGGCAGGAATTTAGCAGCTCTGAGCCTTAGCACTCCTATTCATAGATACAGCAACACATCATAAATGAAATAATTCACCACGGAGACACCCGCCTCCGCAAAATGCCATGGCGCGGCAGGCGCGGTCACAGAGGGTTTTTCTTTTTTTGCCCATCGGGAGACGACGATGCGCAAAAAGCACACTGCTATATGAGGTTGAGATACGCCAAAATATAGTTACGTGCTTTAAAAATGGTTCACATAATACCCGAAGGGCTGAGGGTTTTCGTTTGCCGTCATCGGCCCGCCCCCCTTGAGTGGCTTTCAAGAGCGGGCTGGTATCCCGGCAAACGAAAAAATAATGTCGTCTCTGTGCCCTCCGTGTCTCTGTGGTGATTAAAAATGTTTACCTAATTCATACCCACTTTTTGAGGCTAAAAACACACCGCTGAAATTGCGAGACAATGTAATCAGCGTTTGGAAAAAACATCCCCTTGGAAAAGATCGTCCTCTGATTCGGATACCCCCTCTTTTCCCTTCATAAAAATGATCCTTCTCGATTTTGATTACGCTCAATTAGGGTGTGATTCCTCCTCCACCAAGATCATGGTTTTCCCTGACAAGTACTTTAAAAATTTGTTTTCCTTCAAAGGCTGTTGACTCGAGAAGGGGAAAAAGTATTTATGCGGAAGCTGAAATGTCTCTCTCGACGGTTCCCATTGAGAGGCCCCTCTATGGTCCGGGGAAACCTTCCCGTCATTTTCTCTCACTACAGTGTCCCATGCCTCGGAGGCATAATCCATGACTTGGCGGTTGAGAGTGATCAAGAGCTCGTCCCCTTTTATATACTCACCGAACAGGCCGAACCAGGCTTCGAACACCTGATCTATTGGATATGACACCGTCTGTGGGTCAGATTCAAATTGACTCAGATCCGTCAATGGATTCTTCACTGCCCCCTCTCCAAGCAGATCAGCGATGGGGGATTTTCCTTCTTTGAGCCCCCTGAGCATCTTGTCCGCCTCCTGCCGCTCCTTTTCCATATCCCGGGCCAGATGAAGGATGAGATGCCACTTGAGGGAAAAGCGCTCTCCCCGATTTGGCTGATCTTCTGCAGGTCTGCTTAAGGTATGTGAAGACCCGTGTAGGGCGTGGGCCGACCTTGAATGGGCTTTCGTCGACCCTCGAAGAGCCTCCCGGATCTCCCACGTGTTATTCTCGGCGGGT
>JAQYVK010000401.1 GCA_030145585.1 Desulfatiglandales bacterium
GGGCCGCTTTCAATTGTGCGGTTGACAAAAAATTACAGATATGGCATGTCTTTCGAATAACTAATCAATATTTAAGGCTATTTCCAGGGAACAAGAGCTATGACCCTCACCAAATCGAAACTCGTCAAAAGTATCATGGAAAATGTCCACTTCAAAAAAGAGAAGAAAGAGATCCAGCGCGTTCTCTTTCCTGAGCTTGATTACGACTTCCTGACAAAAAAACGCGCAACAGAACTCATGGATGCACTCCTGCTGATTATCAAAGAAAATCTCGAGAAGGGTGACAAGGTTCTTATATCCGGTTTTGGCAAATTTCAGATCAAATTCAAATGGGCGAGAAAAGGAAGAAATCCACAAACCGGGGATCCTATTATTCTTAAATCTCGAAGGATCGTCACCTTCCAAAGCGCCAAGAAACTAAAAGATAAAATAAACCACTCTGAGGGAAACCCGCCCACCTAATCTCTTCGGTATATAGAAGCTATCTCAA
This sequence comes from Desulfatiglandales bacterium, assembly GCA_030145585.1. Taxonomy (GTDB): domain Bacteria; phylum Desulfobacterota; class DSM-4660; order Desulfatiglandales; family HGW-15; genus JAQYVK01. The sequence goes on from JAQYVK010000401.1 coordinate 491, forward strand.
AAATAGAAAAATGGTTCGAGATCAAGGACGGCGTAGGGTCGTAACCGCAGGAATATCTGGTAATATTTCGAGGATTACGATTCAAGCCGGACGCGGAGATCGGACCATTTGGCATTTTTGAGATGGCTTCTAATTAAATACCAGTCTTTTATCCTCCACGTCCACCTTCACGTGATTCCCCTCTTTGATGGCGCCTTCAAGGATTTTCATGGCCAAGGGATCTTGAATATGCTGCTGGATCGCTCTCTTGAGGGGTCGGGCGCCATAAACCGGATCGAAGCCCGTATTGGCCAAGAATTCTTCTGCCTTTTCCGTCAATTCCATGGTGATTTTATTACCCTCAAGTCGCTTGCACAGAAATCCCATCTGAATACCTACAATCTTTTTAATTTCTTCCGGCCCAAGGGAATTAAAGATGATGGTTTCATCAATACGGTTCAGAAATTCAGGTCTGAACGTGCTCCTCAATGCCTCTAAGACCCTTTTCTCCATTTCTGGTTCATCCTTGCCATCAAGATCCCGTATCCATTGACTCCCCACATTGGATGTCATAATCAATACCGTGTTTTTAAAATCCACTGTGCGCCCTTTGCCGTCTGTCATTCGGCCGTCATCCAGTATTTGTAGAAGGGCATTGAAGACATCCGGATGGGCCTTTTCAATCTCATCAAAGAGCAGGACACAATAGGGATGTCTCCTGACGGCTTCGGTGAGATATCCCCCTTCATCATATCCCACATATCCCGGAGGTGCCCCGATCAATTTCGCCACTGAATGCCGCTCCATGTACTCGGACATATCGATTCGAACCATATACTGCTCATCATCAAACAAAAACTCGGCCAGGACCCTGGCAAGTTCCGTCTTTCCCACACCTGTCGGCCCCATAAACAGGAATGAACCGATCGGTCGATTGGGATCCTGAAGACCCGAACGTGCTCGGCGGACGGCATTCGACACGGCAACGATCCCCTTTTTTTGGCCTACGACGCGCTGCTCAAGCCTTTCTTCCATGTTCAGAAGTTTCTCCTTTTCGCCCTCCATCAGTCTTGAAACAGGGATACCCGTCCACTTGGATATCACCTCCCCGATGTCCTCACTATCCACCTCCTCTTTGAGCATTTGCTTCCCGGATTGGAGTTCGCCAAGCCTGTTATTCTCCTCTTCCAATTCCTTTTCAAGCCCGATAAGGGTTCCATATTTGAGTTCCGCTGCCTTGGAGAGGTCCCCCTGACGTTCCGCCAGCTGAGCATCGGACTTTGTGGCTTCCAACCGCTCCTTGATATCCCTGATCCGTGAAATGGCCTCCTTTTCCTTCTTCCAATGGGCTGTCATTTCTTTGGTTTGTGATTTCAGAATCTTCAATTCCTTTTCAATGCCTTCAAGTCTTTCCTTGGAGGCTTTATCCTTCTCCTTTTTAAGGGCCTCGCGCTCTATTTCGAGCTGCGTGATTTTCCTTTGTACATCATCGATTTCAGCCGGCATGCTGTCTATCTCAATCCTCAGCTTGGACGTCGCCTCATCAATGAGGTCGATTGCTTTATCAGGAAGGAATCGATCAGTGATGTAACGATGAGAAAGGGTGGCGGCAGCCACCAGGGCAGAATCTTTGATCCGAACCCCGTGATGCACTTCATACTTTTCCTTGAGCCCGCGCAGAATGGAAATGGTATCCTCCACAGTTGGCTCTTCAACCATGACCGGCTGAAAACGCCTCTCCAGCGCCGCATCCTTCTCGATGTGCTTCCTGTATTCTTTAATGGTTGTCGCGCCCACGCATCTCAATTCACCGCGTGCCAGGGCCGGTTTTAGCATGTTGGAGGCATCCACGGCCCCTTCTGCAGCGCCGGCGCCAACCAAGGTATGCATTTCATCAATGAATAGGATGATCTCTCCCTGTGCGTCTGTGACCTCTTTAAGAACCGCTTTAAAACGGTCCTCAAACTCCCCTCGATATTTTGCTCCTGCTATCAGGGCTCCCATATCTAGAGCGACAACCCTTTTGTTGTTCAAGGTCTCCGGGATATCACCCTGAACAATCCGCTGGGCCAGACCTTCGACGATAGCCGTTTTACCCACACCCGGTTCCCCGATGAGCACGGGGTTGTTTTTGGTCCTTCTTGAGAGGACTTGGATGATCCTTCTGATTTCATCGTCTCGACCGATCACCGGATCCAGGTCTCCTTTCGAAGCGACATCGGTCAAATCCTGGCTGAAACGATCCAAAGCCTGGTATTTGTCCTCCGGATTCGGGTCGGTTATCCTTTGCCCACCTCGGATATCCACCAGGGTCTTCAACAGATTTTCCCGGGTGACCCCGGAGGCGGTAAATATCCTGGCTGCCTCCCCGCCCTTTTCCTCCAATATGGCGATGAGAATATGCTCCACGCTCACATATTCGTCCTTCATGCTTGCCGCCTCATCAAAGGCCTGCTCCAGGACCGTCTTGGTGCGCTGAGACAGAAAAAGTTGTCCGGTTCCAGTGCCTGAGACCCTTGGGATTTGCTCCAGGACACGATCGAATTCCCTGACGAGCTGGTCTCGATTTACCCCGATCTTGCCCAGGATCGGGGGGACAACACCCTTCGTTTGTTCCAGGATAATCCTGGCCAGGTGTTCAGGTTCAATCTGCTGATGGCCCATTTTTTCGGCCAATTGCTGCCCATTCTGGATGATTTCCTGAGAATTAAGTGTAAATTTATCAAACCGCATATGATTAACCCTTTCTCTACCCCTCCCCCCTCAAAGGTGGTATGAGATTGTTTCATAAACCTCGTATCGACTCACATGACGATCGCATGTAATTGGGTTTTTACTCAATATATTCGTTGTTTTGTTTAGTGGAGGGATCAGTTAAAAAATAAGATTGCCCATGCCCAATGTCAAGAAAGGGCCCCAAGATCGCCCGAAACGCCCTCGGTCTGATTATGGTTTCATTTGATGGATGGTTGATTTTTTATTCTCATTGGGGTAATCATAAACACGTTTGTCGGATGGACAGTATTAGATCTGTATCTTAAATATACACTTGTTTGCTTCCCCAAATTCAAAGAACAGTGGATGAAGAAATGAACCGAGACGTTCTGCCCGTTAGAAACCACCTTATTCTCCCTCTATTAATATTGACCCTTTTCGCGTCCCTCCTGTTCCCAAAGATCGCTATCTCTGAAAATGACATTTTGATTGAGCTTATCATCTCACATAATCAAAAAGCCCTGGAGGAAAGTTTTCTCGACGGTTCAAACAAGGGCGAAGCCGGCATATTGATGATGAGACCGGATGTGGGAAAATCTCTTGGCATGAAGGTCTTCATGGATCAGGATTTTTTGGATTCGAGGGAGTTGTATCAAGAAGCGGACAAGGCTTTTGAAGCGGCCGAAAAAGCCTTGTTTTCAAAGGCAAAGGAGAAGGTCCCCGGCCAGCATGTCCAAGCCATTGCTGATCATTTTCTTGCTTATAAGAAAATGACTGAATTGGCGGATCAAAAAATCAAGGCCTACCGATCAAAATTAAAAGGTGAGCTTGATGACCGTCTCGTAGAAACCCTTAGTGTCAGGGTGATGGACCGGTTGTTGTCGGAGAGTCTCAGGAAAAGCTCGAACCGATTGCGAGATGGTTTGGGCCTTTTTCACAATATATGCCAAGGCGTGGGTAAAAACAGTTTTGCGTTAACACCGGAGAATATAAAATTTGTCAATGATGTATTTTATCGGTTTCTTCAACTGGCTCCAGAGGCTACTTTTAAGATGTTCGACCTTGAAAGAGCCCGAGGTCAAAAGGATTGGGGTTCACCCGTAAACTGGAAACAGATTGTCGGCAAAAGTGGCGCCCGATTCGTGCACTTGCTCGAGGTCACCATAAAGAAATATAACAATAGCAAATATCCCGTTGATCCCCTTTTGTTTATGGCACTAATGAGGCGAGAGTCTGCCTTTAATCATTTGGCCATTTCCCATGTTGGTGCCGCCGGTCTCACTCAGATTATGCCTGATACCGGAAAGGGGCTGGGCATGAAGAAAATCTATAAACCGGACTATTTTAAGGAGGCCATTTCTATGGCCGTGAAGGAAAGAAGATACAGAGTCGATGCAAAGGCTACCCTCAAGCAGATAACAGAGAAAAACAGTCTCCAGTCGGCAAAAAAGGCTCGTATATCAGCTCAGAGGGCCTTGAATTACGGCAAAAAAAAAGAGAGGCTTTTTGCCCGGTATAAAGCGGATATGTTAAAAAAGAGAGTCGACGATCGCCTGGTTCCCGCCCAAGCCATTGAACACGGTTATAAATATTTCGCAGGATTAATGAAATCTCACAAAGGGGATATGAGCTTGGCCCTCGCCTCTTATAATGCAGGCCCCAACGCCGTAAAGAAATATAAAGGGATTCCCCCGTATCAAGAGACGGTCCTTTTTAGAAATCGGGTTCTTCAGTTTTATAGTGAATATACAGAGCAACGTGGCAGGATCGTATCTAAATGAGGATGAGCGGGAAATGCTTACATCCAACTTAGCCACAACTTTTTACGGTTTTGAAATTTAAAAAGCAAACGATCCAAATTCTTCGAGATCACAACTTCATAGAATGTCCGACGAGAAAAATTGAGCAAATCTTCTTCTAGCTTATGCCAGTCTGGTGTTCTATTATCTTCCCCATGATGATATTTTTGGAACTCCACATGCATGTCATCAATTCTTCTTTCAAACGATGTTAGGGCCCTTATTATTTCTGATCTTTCCTCCGAAACGGTGCTCATAATCTCAAATCCCTTTCCCCGATGCGTGGGGGTCTTTCATTGTAAAGACATATCCCTTTCTTTAAGATTTATTCCCTTATGGACAATCAGATGAAATCGAACCAAATTCAACAAGGGGTGTCACGCATCACTTTTTTAGAACATCTTACCCTATTTTCGCTATTATATCAATATGATATTCACAACAGCCGGACGGCTGGGAGCTTGGATAACCCTCCGCCGAAAATGTGACTGATAGGTGCTTGACAATAGCCGTTGGATCACATAATAAAACCGCAGAAGAAAATAATAACCTTTTCATAGATCTGAATTGAAAAACCCCGCTGTCTTTCAGATTCCAATTTCTTGAAAGACGGCCGCTGTCTTTCAGATGACATTTTCTTGAAAGACAGCCACTGTCTTTCAGATGACATTTTCTTGAAAGACAGCCACGCGGGGATCGGCTGAGTGAACTCGGTTCACTTCGCTCCCGATTGGCCTCCGGCCCGTAGGGCCTACGCCCCGGAGGGAATAATGAAACGTTGGGTTTTATTTTACTTCACTGCAAAAATGAACTACCCAGCCCCAGAGTAACGGGGTAGCAGATGTCATGCCGGACTTGATCCGGCATCCAGTTTAGCTGGATTCCGGCTTTCGCCGGAATGACGACTCGCCGCTAGCGGCGGGGAATTGAACCTAAGTGATTAAGAAATAGTTAAAATTGATCCTTAAGTTATGATCTTGATGCAAAAGTTTTTCTTGACCATTATTCCATTGTTCCAGTATTCCATCTTTCCAGAGTGGGGGTACAGTTATAAAATACCGTTAAACTTATCGTAAACCCATATAGTTAAAGAAATTTCGAAACCTATTTCATGAAAGGAGATTAAGTTGTCCGCAGATGTTCTTTTAAAGTCCCATTTTGAAGATCTCAAGCTCGTCAAGAGAGGTAAGGTTAGGGATGTGTATGAGATCGATGATAAATTGCTGATTGTTGCCAGCGATCGCATGTCTGCATTTGATGTGGTGATGGATGACCCTATTCCTGATAAAGGAAAAATTCTCACCAGTATTTCCCTCTTCTGGTTCAAACACCTGGAATCGATAGTGGAAAACCACATTATTTCTGCGGACCCGTCAGATTATCCTGAAACGTGTCGAAAATACAGAAGCGAGCTTGAAGGGCGCAGCATGCTCGTGAAAAAGGCGGAACCCTTGCCTGTTGAATGTATTGTGAGGGGGTATCTCGCCGGATCGGGTTGGTTGGAATACCAATCGAATGGAACAATTTGTGGGATTCCAATCGCCCAGGGGCTTGTGGAATCGGAAAAGCTCCCGGCACCTATCTTTACCCCGTCAACCAAGGCTGTTGGGGGCGATCACGATGAGAATATTCCCTTCGAGAGAGCCATTGAAATCTTAGGAAAAGAGACCGGAGAGGCGGTTCGAAAACTCAGTCTGGAAATCTATGAATTTGGGAGAAAGCTGGCCGACCAAAAAGGTATCATCATCGCAGATACTAAATTTGAGTTCGGCCTTGTTGATAATCGTCTCATTCTTATCGATGAAGTGTTGACTCCCGATTCGTCGAGATTCTGGCCCATGGATACTTACAGTCCCGGGAGCTCCCAGAAAAGCTTCGATAAACAGTTTTTAAGGGATTACCTGAATGGCCTTGATTGGCCAAAGTCGCCTCCACCCCCAAGGCTTCCGCCCGACATCATTCGTAAAACAAGAGAGCGGTATATTGAGGCCCTAAAAAGAGTCACTGGAAAGGGGCTAGATGAATAAACAATTGAGGGCCCGGATTTGAAGCTACACCCAAATAGGTGAAGGGCATCGCTCTATTTTTCATATAAATTCGAATATCGAAATTGTCTCCTTCTCCGAAGGAGAAGACCGAAACCAATATCGAATGACTAAAATCCTAATGTCCGAAACTGTGCTCTGAGACATTAGGTTTCGAGAACGCAACTTTATATCTTTGTTTCTGTTATTGAAGCATTAGAATTTTGAATTTATTTCGGATTTCGATATTCGGCCCGCCCTGGCGCGACTTTATTGGGCCTATCTATTTGTCATTGTGATATATACAAATGATAGTTTTACATCGAACCAAATGAATTCAGGTCTGGGCCAGGGATTTCGAATTTAACACCTTGTTTCATTGTTCATGGCATAGCCAATTGACTCTGACCTTTCCCCGAGAACAGGATTTTCCACAAGCGAATAAAAATGGACCTCATAATCTGTTTCATCGATGATTCCCCTTTCGAACATGATCTCGTCCGTCAGGAGATTGCCCCATCAGCGCCCGGCCTCAAGTTCATTCAAGCCTATACATTTGAAGAAGCCAAAGAGACGTTGGCCGAATCAATCCCGGTCCTTTTCCTGCTCGATCTTTGGGGACAGGATTTGACCGTAAAAAAGCCTCTCCTCATGCCCAAAAAAGACCTGGAAGAAAAAATCTCCCAAATGAAGACCCTCGAGACTGTATATGAAGGTCTGGAAAATTTTCAGGGTGACCGGACCAATGAGTATCTGAAAAGACTCTTTACCATCGTGGATGGCTGGAGAAACGTCTTTGAGGAGGTCTGTGACCGGATCGGACAAAACAGAAAATATGGTCTGTCGAATCTCCGGCAAGTCAGAAAGTGGTATCCCGGTATTCCTGCTGTTTTTTACACGAGGAAATCCCTGGTCAGTGATACCGTGGCCATCTTCGAGGCGGGGGTTGACGGCCTTTTCATTAAACCGACAGGGTTCGATGACGCTGAAACGAGGATTTCAACCAGGCAATATGCGCCGAAACTGATCGAGGCATTGACCCTTGTGGTCGACCGCCACTTCAACAAACTGGATCCGCTTGAAATGGCCTATGAATCTGAATTCATAGGAGAAAAGTATAATATGACATCTCTGAAAAAAACGTGGCAAGCATTCAGAAAACAGCGAGAAACTTCATTGGACCCATCTTGACAAAGCATTTTCCGATGCTTACTGTTTCCCATAATTGTTTATATTAAATCAATTTATCTTCCCTTTCTTCAGGCTTTGATTGGAAGGGGGTAGTGAACTGTGAGTTAAGATCATGAAAAGAGGGAAGGACCCAAAGGGAAAAAGCCGAGAAGACTCACAAGGTGAAATAAAGGTGACCCAGGAGGCAATTCCTGAGAAGAAAGACCAGGAGGCCGAAGAAAAACCTTTGGAGAAATGCTCAAAGGCGGAGCTCATTGAAAAGATAAAAAAATCACAGGAAGAGTCAAAAAATAATTATGATCTTTTTCTCCGCTCAGAGGCTGATTCTGAAAACCTGAAGAAGAGGAATAAAAAAGAAAAAGAGGCGTGGATAAAATACGCTAATGAGAAGATTGCCAAGGATTTACTGCCGGTCCTGGACAATCTTGAAAATGCGATATCCCATTCCAAGAACGAAGGGTCTTTAGATGCCCTCAGGGAAGGTGTGGAATTGACACTCAAGGGAATGAAAGACACCTTGTTAAAGTCTGGGTTGGAAGAAGTGAAGGCGCTGGATGAGAGGTTCGACCCAAGCTCTCACCATGCCGTCTCTGAACAAGAAAATGAAAAAGTGAAAGCCGGCCTGATTTGCCATGAACTTCAGAAAGGTTATACCTTTAATCAGCGGTTGATTCGTCCTGCCATGGTGGTCGTGAGTAAAGGCAAGCCGGGCGGTGGACCAACCCCTGACGATCCCTCAT
>JAQYVK010000402.1 GCA_030145585.1 Desulfatiglandales bacterium
GCAACGATTGGGGGGAACCTTTGCACAGCGGCCCCATCGGCCGATATGCCCCCTTCGCTTCTTGCTTTAGAAGCAAAGGCGGTGATTGCATCAAAAGACGGAGAAAGGGTCTTGCCCTTGGAAGAGTTTTTTGCCGGCCCCAAAAAAACAATATTAAATCATGACGAAATACTGGTTCGACTGGAAGTCCCGTCAATGAAACCCAACAGTGCGGGGGAGTACGTCAAGTTTGGGAGAAGGAAGGCCATGGAAATCGCCATGATTGGGGCAGCGGCTCTTCTAACCGTAGAACCTGAAGAAAACCGATGTATCGAAGCAAAATTGGCCCTGGCAACAGCGGCGCCGACGCCCATTCGGGCCAAAGAGGCGGAAAAAGCACTGACCGGCAAAACGCTCGATGCTGATGTCATCGAAGCATCCGCACAAATGGCTTCCAAGGAAGCTTCACCGCGAACGTCATGGAGGACGACTGAGGAGTACCGAAGGGATCTCATTCCTGTCTTGGTACGTCGAGCGATTCAGACGGCATTGAACAAAATCGGGGCATGAAAATCTAATGTCGAAAAAGTCGAGTTGGTGCAGATCCAAAGCCTCGTGGATGAGCCTTTATGTTGTTAGAGAGAAATAAGGATTCGAGGATTCAAGGGGTCGAGGGGTCAAGGACCTACAAATAAGAACCTCAGAACAAGAATAAAGAATTGAACCAGCTACAAAAAGGCGGTTAAAAATCGAAGGGGAAAAGTAAAAACTTCTTAATTCGACATTCTCTCCGAGGCGTAGGCTCTGCGAGCCAGAGGCCTTGTTCGAAATTCGATATTTGTTTTTTACCCGCCGTTTTTTGGAGGGTTGAATTCACTTGAATCCTCGAATCCTCGAACCCTGGAACCCTTTCATAATGGTTCATGAAGATAGAAGGAGGTTGTAGTGAAACATACGATCCATATAACAGTGAATGGTCAGCCTAATGAAATCGAAGTCGATCCTTGGAGGACGCTACTCGAGATCCTTAGAGATCAATTGAACTTGACAGGAACTAAACAGAGTTGTGCCGAAGGTCATTGTGGCGCGTGCACCGTTCTGGTCGACGGCGAAGCCGTCAATGCCTGTTTGATGCTGGCCCTTGAGGCCAATGGATGTGATATCCTCACCATCGAAGGCCTTGCGGAGGGCGGTAAACTGACTCCTATTCAGGAGGCCTTTGTAAATTATGGGGCGGTCCAATGCGGATTTTGTACCCCGGGGATGATCATGGCGACAAAAGTCTTTCTGGAAGACAACCAGGATCCTTCAGATGAAGAGATCAAGAAGGCCTTGGCCGGCCATTTGTGCCGGTGCACGGGTTATGTGCAGATTATAGACGCCGTAAGGGCAGCTGCAGACAAAAGCGTATGACCCTAATCGATCGTAAACAAAAGGGAGAAGACGCCTTGGATCTGAGGCATCCTCGACTTTCGCTCAATTAGTATCTTAGTTTTAATTTTGTGCATTTTGTGGCAAAAAAATTTATCAAGACAAACAACTCATAGAGATAACAAAATCCGAATACCGAATATCGAAATACGAAACAAAATCGAATGACCAAAATTCTAATGACAAAAACAGGAACATGACCTGGAAGACGTTGAATTCAGATGTTGTTTTGGTCATTGAAACATTCGGCCCGCCCTGGCGCGACTTTATTGGGCCTAGCTATTTATTACTGTGATATATACAAATGATGCTTTTACATCGAATCAAATAAATTCAGGTCTGGGCCAGGGATTTAGGATTTGTTTCGAGTTTCTGATTTCGAATTTCGAATTTCCGGACAAGCTGAAAATTAAAAACTCAAAAGCATGCTTGGTTCAGGCTTGTCCGGGTTAGGGTATAAAATTGGAAAAGGAGACATAATATGCCGCAGCATGAAACACTTGAGGTCATAGGTAAGCCCTATCCGAAAAAAGACGCCAAGATCAAGGTCACCGGCGAATGTAAATTTGGAGCAGATATCACCGCACCCGGCATGCTTCATGGAAAGCTCCTGCGTAGCCCACATGCCCATGCACGGATTCTCAAGATAGATACGAGCAAAGCGGAGGCCTTGAAAGGGGTTCGGGCGGTCGTTACGGGCAAGGATTTCCCCGGTATTAACTACGGAAACTTCATGCACACCAGGGATTATTTACCCCTGGCCATCGATCGCGTTCGTTATATCGGTGAAGAGGTGGCTGCGGTAGCGGCTGAAGATGAAGACACGGCATGGGAAGCGATCGAGCTTATCGACGTGGAATATGAGCTGCTCCCCGCAGTCTTTGATCCTGAAGAAGCCATGAAAGAGGATGCGGTGCTTTTGTACGATGATAAACCGCTCAATATCAGTTCCAAATCCGAATGGGATGTGGGAGATATCGAAAAAGGATTCAAGGCATCCTATCTGATCAAGGAGAACACCTTTCGGACGCAAGCCTTGAAACATGGCATGCTGGAAACCCATACATGTATTGGCTATTGGGATGCCAACGACAAGATCACTTTGGAGGCTTGTAAGCAAAGCCCCTATACGGCCTGGAGACAACTTGCCATGGGCCTTGGGGTATCACCGAGTCAAGTCCGCATGAAACAGACTTTTATTGGGGCCGGAAACTCCGGTGGGAAGCAGGAGGCCATTCCTATGGATTTTGCGTCGGTCATGTTGTCGAAGAGGAGCCGGCGACCGGTCAAAATGACCCACACCATGGAGGAAGTCATGGTCATGGGGCATATGCGGCACCCCTACAAGATTGATCTTAAAGTCGGTGTGGACAAGGATGGCCTCATCCAGGCCATCGATTGTTATGCCCTTGCGGACGGGGGCGCCCACAGCAGCGTCGGCCAACTGAGCATTTATCTCCTCAGCGCCTTTATGATGATGACCTATAAAATCCCTAATGCAAGATACAGGGGCTACAGGATCTACACCAACAAATCTTTTTGCGGCGCACTCAGGGGCCACTGCGCCCCTCAGATCGATTTTTCCTTGGAAGCCCTCATGAATGATATCGCTGATGACTTAGGTTTGGACCCTATCGATATTCGTGAGAGGAACGCCGTGACGCCCGGTTATGTGGCCCCCAACGGATACAAGATAACGAGCTGTGGCCTGAGCGAAGCCCTCGATAAAGTCAGGAAGGAATCCGACTGGAACAAGAAGAGAGCAAATCCCCAAAAATACCGCGGTGTGGGAATTGCGTCAGCCGGGTTCATCAGTGGATCGAATATCATGGGCATGTCGGCCTGTTCGTCCATGCTCAAGGTTTTAGAGGATGGTACCGTGGCCCTTCAAAGCGGGGCAACGGATGTCGGGCAAGGCTGCGACACGGTTCTCCCAATGATCGTGGCCGAAGTCCTCGGCATTGAACCGGATGACGTCAGCTTTGCCCTGGTAGACAGCGATTTGACCCCTATGGATGGCGGTACATGGTCCTCGAGGGTGACGTTCTATGCAGGCAATGCGGCTAAAGTGGCCGCGTGGGATGCCAGGAAACAACTTGCCGGGGTGGCTGCCGAGATCTTCGAAGTCAAAGAGGATGAAGTCCTTTTCAAAAAGGGAAATGTCTATGTCAAGGACAACCCAGAGCAGTCAATGGATCTACCCCGGCTGGTCCGGTATTGTCAGAATAGAAAAGGCATGACTATCATGGGAAGGGGTTACTACAATGCCCCCGTGAGCAATTTGGATTTCTCAAAGGGGAAGGGGAATTTCAGTGCCGCCTATAGTTTCTATGCCCAGGTCTGTGAAGTAGAGGTGGATCCCGAGACAGGTCATGTGGACATCATCAATATGTGGCTGGCGCATGATGGGGGCAGGGAACTCAACCCCATGCTGGTGAAGGGCCAGTTGATCGGCTCAACAGTCATGCATATCGGGCAGGTTTTGTATGAAGGTATCATCCGAGATGAAAAAGGGGGGACCCTCAATACATCATTTAGAGATTACAAGATGCCCACATTTATGGATATTCCGGGGACTCAAGAGCTCTATTCCATGGAGATCCCGGATGACGAGGGGCCTTTCGGCGCCAAGGAAGCGGGTGAAGGCGCCAGCGCGCCTGTGTTGGCTTCGATAGCCAATGCCATATCCGATGCCGTTGGGGTCAGATTTACAAGTCTTCCCATCACCCCGGAGAAAATCGTCAA
>JAQYVK010000403.1 GCA_030145585.1 Desulfatiglandales bacterium
AAATCAAACCATAAATAGGGTTATCCAATCCAGAGAATCATTGCTGACGGATTTACCGGCAAAACACCACTATGACCTCGAGGCCGAAGGGGGCTGCGGGGTGACCGGATTTGCCTGTAGCATCCCGGTCAGGGGAAAACACATATACGAACCTTCCAGACAGATGCACAACCGCGGCAATGGTCGAGGCGGCGGGATTGCGGCCATGGGGTTTGATCACCGGATGCTCGGCGTGTCGGCGGAAACCCTGGAGGAAGCCTACATCCTTCAAGTAGCCGTCCTAGAGGAAGGGATCATGGACGAGCTTGAGAGTCGTTTTATTGATCCCTGTTTTGAGGTCGATTTTGCAGAGCCTATTCCACACATCGATGATCACAGGAACATTCAGGGCCTGGAGGTCCGTCCCCCTGATGTCTGGCGCTACTTTGTCCGTGTAAAATCGGATGTGCTAAAAAAATTCATGGAAGAGAAAGGCTTGGGGGGATTGAGCCTCCGTCAGGCCGAGGATGAGTTTGTCTACCAAAACAGTTTTATGATCAACAAGGCCTATTATGATGCCGTTGGGAAACAGGAGGCTTTTGTCCTATCCCATGGAAGAAACTTTTTTATCCTGAAGATTGTCGGGTATGCGGAGCAGGTGGTGCAATACTACAAGCTGGATGATTTCAAGGCCCACATCTGGATTGCTCACCAACGTTATCCAACCAAAGGAAAGGTCTGGCATCCGGCGGGCGCCCATCCATTCATCGGTGTAAATGAGGCCCTGGTCCACAATGGAGACTTTGCCAATTACCATTCCGTGTCCGAATACTTAAGACAAAGAAATATTCATCCCCTTTTTCTGACAGACACGGAGGTTTCGGCCCACCTTTTTGATCTGTACAGCCGCACGTATGGTTACCCGCTGGAATATGTCATTGAAGCCTTGGCTCCTACCATGGAGAGGGACTTTGATCTATTGCCTCCGGAAAGACAGAAGATCTACCGAGCCATACAAGCAACCCATATCCATGGGTCTCCGGACGGACCCTGGTTTTTTATTATTGCCCGTAATGACACGAAACAAAAAAGGTTGCAACTCATCGGCATAACGGACACCGCCATGCTGAGGCCCCAGGTCTTTGCCCTTCATGATGGGCCGGTTCAGGTGGGATTAATCTGCTCCGAAAAACAGGCTATCGATGCCACTTTAAAGAGTCTGGCCGATGAAGATCCGCGGGTCGGAACCGTGGCGGATCGATATTGGAACGCACGCGGTGGAAGCCATACGGACGGAGGATCATTTATTTTCAACCTGGAGAATAAGGCTTCGGGAGAGCTGGAGAGACGTTTGACCTGTGCTGATAAATTCGGGAGAGAGGTCACAGTCCCGGAGGATCAAATTCCTTATCTGCCGGGACGCGTCTATTACGTGATGGAGGAGGAGGAAAAGAACCGGTTTGATATATCCGAGTTTTTCGAACTCCAACGCCCCCAACTCTTGTTTGAATATGTCAGAAAAGGAATCACAGAATGGGACTATGCCGATATCATGGATTGTCTGAGGGAAATTAAAGGTTGGGCCGTCCGCGGGGATGCCCACTTTGAAGTGGCCCTGTCTGCCATGACTCAGCTCCTCAATCATCGTTATCCGACCCATGATAAGAAACGGCGCTCCATCCTCCAGATGATCATCCAGACCATCGAGACCATTTTTCGTCACTTCCCCTCCCTTGAAAAAGAGGAAGAAGGTCGTGCCTATCGGCTCATCGACTGGGAGACGAGGCAGTTTTTCAGGGGGCCGACTTATGATGAGAAAGTCCTTATTATCGATGCCTCTCTTTTTCCCCCCGAAGGAGACAATTGTGACAGCCGTCTGATGGCCGAAGCCTACAGCAGGGGTTGGAGGCGGTTTATTGTGTTCGGACTCAAGGGGCAGCGTTTCCATGGTTGCGGATTTGGATCGGATTCCGGTAGCGTACGGATTGACATCTACGGAAGCTCCGGTGATTATTTGGGCTCCGGTATTGACGGCCTCTCTATATATGTCCATGGCAATGCCCAGGATCAACTGGGCCAAATCATGAAATCAGGGAAGATGGTGATTTATGGAGATACAGGCCAGACCTTTCTTTACGGAGCCAAAGGGGGGGAGATCTATGTGATGGGGAACGCGGCCGGAAGACCGCTCATCAATGCTGTAGGCAAACCACGCGTCATCATCAACGGCACCAGTCTCGACTACCTGGCCGAGTCTTTCATGGCGGGGGACCCCTTGAATGGTGGAGGTTTTGTGGTATTGAACGGGTTGGAATTCGACCAAGAAGGACATGTAAAACCCCAGCCGACCCCATACCCGGGATCCAACCTCTTTTCTCTGGCTTCAGGGGGAGCCATTTTCGTGCGGGACCCATCGGGGCAAATTGACGAGGAACAATTAAACGGGGGTGAGATTGTCCCCATGGACGAAAAAGACTGGGACTTGATTCTGCCGTTCCTTCAGGAAAATGAAAGGTTGTTCGGGATTTCAATAGAGAACGACCTCATGATGGTCGAAGGAAAGCCCAGGAAACCTTTGGATGTATACAGGAAGGTCAGGCCTAAGCAGGCCCCTGACATAGCTGAGGATGGTCTCGAGGAATGGGGCAGGGAAGAGTCCGGAGGCCCTTGACATTTCCCTCTTTACCTTTAGAATGCCTCCTAACCTATCGACTCCATGATGTATCACCCTAATGGAGCGAAAGTTGAGGATGCCCCAGATTCAAGGCGTCCAAGGGCGAAGCCGTAGTAAATTACTGCGAGCCCTTGGCAACGAAGGAGATGGGGTATCATCGGATTTCCTGGAGGGTGAACAAAATGGAGAAAAAAAAGGACTTTTATAACTCATCATTATGGTGGATATAAATCTGGCATAAAAAAACTGTGAAAAGCGTTTGATTTGTTTTTATATTTAATCC
>JAQYVK010000404.1 GCA_030145585.1 Desulfatiglandales bacterium
GGCTCCAAACGGTTTACCAGATAGATATCGAGGTCCCCGTCGTTATCGTAGTCGGCAACCGCAGCAGCCACGCCCGTTCCACCGTGGCCCAGGCCGGAACCGGAGGTCCTGTCAACGAAGGTGCCATCTTTTTTGTTGAGATGAAGTGAGTTGGGTAGAGCATTATTTACCACATAGAGGTCTAAGTAACCGTCATTATCAAAATCACCGAAGGCCACTCCGGCCCCTCTGCTCCCTTTGCTCACATCACTCTCATGTGCGACATCGCTGAAAGAAATCCCCGTAGACCCTAAAGCGATCGAGGATAACAGGAGAAGGAATAATGAAAGGAGACTGAGCAAGTATTTTGGCATCTATTGTTTTTCTCCCAACAGCTCGAAGTGGGTCTCTTGTTTCGTAAGCCACGTGATGGGTGTTGATTTCTGTCCACCGAGGAGAATGTTTATACTCTTCTCCGGGTTGAACCAATGCCGGACCCGACCCCCCGTCGACCTGGTTTCGTTGAGCTCGCTTTTCATCATGACTTCGAGCAGGATGCCGTCGTCGAGGGAGAAATAAAGGTCGCCGGAAGAGGTGCCGTCACCTTCCGTATAGTGCTCTACCGCCTCGGTCGTGATCGCCCCCGCCGTGCTGAATGTGGCATCAAAACCGACACGAGCGGCCCGATGCCCCTTCCTCTCCAGCTCATACTTGAGGGTCGCTATCCCACGGATTGGGAGAGCTTTGGCGCTTTCTATGAAAATTTCATCCCTAGATTTCCAACGATCACCCTTCTTGAGCAATCTCATGGGAAATTGGGGATATAGCATCGTCAGGGTGCGGTAAATGTCGAGGGGTGGTCCGCTTAAATTGTCGCGATGGAAATATATCGAGCTGAAATGGGGGATTCCACTTGCTTCTGCGACCTTCCCCAAGACGTTTACCCTGAGGTGTCCCGTATTGCCGATGATTTCCTCTCGCTTATAGGCAGACCCCCTGCTGGGCCCGTGCTGCTCCCAGTTGATCCCATCGACCGTGAGGGCGATATCAAGGAGACCATCAGACGCGCTTCCCACCCTTTGGCCGAGTGTCAAAAAATCCTCGGTTTCTTCCTGAGGTCCCAGCTCAAAAAGGGCTTCAGGCCGGGATTTGGACGTCATGGTCAGGCCGTACTTTAGTTTTGAATAATGCGATTTATAGTGTAGTAAAGTCGAATCAACGGCGAGGGCATTAACAGATATGGCCAAGCTTAATAGAAGGATAGCTGGGATAACAAAGAGGCGTGCCGGTTTTTTCATGGCCTAATTCTCCCCAACTATCTCCTCGATGTCGCTAATAAAGACCGATTTATCCCGAAAACCGATATATTTCTTGCGTATGTTTCCTTGCCTGTCGATAAGGACGGTGGTTGGAAATCCCCTGACCTTCCAGTCCCTAAGTAGCTGTAGTTTTCCAAAAAGTACCGTGTAATTGATCCCCATCACCCTGACTAAAGATTCCACGGGTGCCAGCATCGGATCAATGGAGATACCGACGATCTCAACATCTTTATGATCACTCAATCGGTTGCTCGCGGCGATAAGGTGCGGAAACTCCGCACGACAGACCTCTCAAGTGGTTGTGAAGATATTGAAGAGCACGACCTTCCCCTCAAAGCTGGATAGGGTAACATCGTCTCCTTTCATGTCTTTTATGTCTTTGAAGGAGAAACCTGGAGCCTTCTCCGATCCCTTGCCGGGAGCGGATCCAACTCCAAAGAAAACCGAAATCAAAAGAACCCACACGATCGGCGACAAAAAAAAGTTTCTCCTCATTTTTTCAGTTCCTTCCGAAAGTTGATATTTTGCATGCCCTCAAGCAATGTTATCCCATTTCCAGATGGACACTAGTCAACCAGCACAAATGAGATCGTCTTTTCACTGCGCCACTTCAATGGCACGGTCCTTTGCCCGTCCACCAGATCCACAAAAATTCTCGTCTTAGGATCCAGCCACATCATCGTCGTTTGTCCGTCCGCGGATTTGTTTTCGATAGGTCGACTATCAATAGAGGCCTCAACAACGATGCCCTCTTTCGGCGCAAACCAAAACTCCCCTTTGTCTGTGCCGCTTCCTTCCACATAGAACCCTCTGTAAGTCATGAGCATACTCGAATCAATGCCATATTTGGCTTCGAAGGCGATATGGGCGGTTCGGTAACCCTTCCGGTCAGTAAAACCGACCAGGGTGTATGTGATCCTCCTCTTCAAAATGTGCTCCAAATTATGTTCAACGGTGGCGATCCCACCAATGGGAGGAATCTCAGTGGCCTCGACCGTGATTTTGTCCTTTGCCTTCCAGCTGTCTCCTGCTTTAAGTAGGCGCAGGGGGAACTGAGGATAAATCATGAGCATAATCCGGTACATATCCAAAGGTGCGCCGTCATGGCCCCTATAATAATAGTTTCCGGAAGAAAAGTGCGGAAGCCCATTCGCTTCCTTGACTGCTCCCAGGACATTGATCTTGGTATGCTGGGTATTGCCGATGATCTGCTCTCTCTTATACTGGGCCCCAATGCTTGGTCCATGGGGAATAAAATTGATCTTGTCAACGGTGAGAGCAATGTCCAGAAAGCCTTCACCCGACTCCTTGATACTCTGACTTATGGAGAGAATGTCCTCGTGTCTGACGGAAACGCCCCGCTGGGTCCCGTAGCTGCTCGAGTTTGTTTCCAAATCCGAGTGGGTATTTACCTTGAGACTGTATTTCAGGGATTCTGAGTGCGGTTTGAACGTCAAAAGCTCACCCTCGGCGGCAAAGACGCCGCTGTAGACCCCAAGAAGTAAAAGAAGGAGGGAAACGATCAGGACTCTCCCAAACATGCTTCTTTTTTTCATTTTCATCATCTCCACCTCTTTTAGTGAAATCCTTCACCGCTTCAAAGGATTAAAAGCGAAAGAAAGGCATGCTCCCACAAATAGGGAGCATGCCTAAATGGGCTTACATGCCTTTTAACCAGCCTTGCTTTTTTCCAAGTTCGGTCAAGAACTCATCGACCTCACCAAAGCGATACCAGAAGGCAAAGAAGATGACCTTGCCCTCCTGGTCTATAATGGTGACGCCGTTTGGGGGGCCGCCATAAGAACCGGCGACCGGAGCGCTGCCAGGTTTGCCGGGGAGTACTTCATCGACCAGAGTGGTGATGATCTGATCCTCACCGGTTACGATCTGAGCTAAATCCCGGCTGTACGCGGCCCTGTCATGCCTCTCCTGGGTGCTTTTCGCCTGCCATTCGAGGTGGGCTTCCTTGCCGTAAATAAGAAACATTTTTACAGGCATACCGGAATACTTGTTATCCCATTTTTGCGTTAATTTTTGAGTGGCTGCAACCTGCGCCAAATAAGGCGTTCAGGTGGAGCTTCCCGTTTCAAGAACGATAATGTTTCCCCGATAATCGCTCAGCTTATGGGTCTTTCCTTCGAGGTCCTTCAGCGTGAAATCTGGGGCTATGATCGCCTTCTCTTTGTACATGCCGAGTTCCTTCCCTGTGAGAGCAAGGGCGGGCATGCTGAATACGACCAATAGCATCAATGCCAGTGACAGGCTGAATATGGTTTTATATCCCTTCATCCTATTCACCTCCTTCTAAAATT
>JAQYVK010000405.1 GCA_030145585.1 Desulfatiglandales bacterium
CTCTTTTGCCATCTTCCATCCGAATTCGATGTCTTCTCTTTCTCCCTTGTTGGGCTTCCTTTTGGTCAGGCATCCTGAGGGTGCCAACAATTCAGGCAGATATAGGGTGGAACTGACGATTTCTATTCCTTCCTTTGCGAATTCCTCGGCCAGCGCTCTCAGAATATCATCATCATGAAAAATGGCCAGTTTTGATATGACGGTAAGGCCCTTCAGATCCGGCATGATATTTTCAAACATTCGTTTTTTGGTGATCGACCCCGCCATCAAGGTCTTTTGAACCCCTTCCTTTTTTAGGGCCTTGATCATCTGACCCAGCTGCCCAAGTTTTATCCAGGTGATCTTATCGACTAGATCAGACAAAGTGGGTTCAGTCTCACCCTTGTGGGCCACCGCCACGACGCGAAATCCATGTCGCCTGGCACCTTCCGCAACCATTAATGGGAATTGCCCGCCACCCGCAATCAGGCCAACGGTTCCGCTCTGTTCCGACATCGTGCTCATATTGTTCCCTATTGCAGGACCCCTCGTTCAGAAGCCTCTATAAAGCTCAGAAGCATCTCCAGTTCAGGAAAAGACTTGATTTCCTGTTTGGCTTGTTTAATTCCTTCGTCCATTCTTTTATTGTCACGCCAGATGATCCTGTAGGCCTTCTTTAATCCATCTATGGTCTCCTGGGAGAACCCAAGCCGCTTCAGGCCTCTTCCGTTGACCCCGTATAGTTTGGCGCGCGACCCGGCCGTTATCATAAATGGGGGGACGTCCCTGTCCACCCCTGATTTTCCGCCAAGAAATGCATAGGCCCCTATCCGAACAAATTGATGCACCGCCACCATTCCCCCAAGGGTCGCACGGTCCCCCACAGCGATATGTCCGCCTAGAGTGGCCACATTTGACATGATAACCTTATTCCCGAGGATACAGTCATGGGCAATGTGTGCGTAGGCCATAATATAGTTCTCATTACCAACGACTGTTTTCCATTCCTCTTTAGTGGTCGCCCTGTTGATGGTGGCATATTCCCTGATCATATTGTCATCCCCTATAAAGACACGGGTGTCTTCGCCCTGATATCCGATATCCTGAGGTGGTGAACCGATGGAAACAAAGGGGTATATCCGGTTGCGCTCACCAAGCTGCGTATGACCATCAATTACCACATGGGATCCGATATTCGTATCCTTGCCAATGGTCACATGGTCGCCAATGACACTATATGGGCCAATCCGAACCCCGGTAGCCAATTCGGCGTGGGGGCTGACGACCGCTGAAGGATGAATTTCCATTATTTTAATCTCAGTCCTTTAGAAAGTAGTAAGGCGTATGGCGTTGAGTTAGGGATGACAGGGAAGAGATAGCGCCCATCTAAGCGATGGTGGCCAACAGTTCAGCCTCGGTAACCAGATCGTCCTTGACTAAAGCCTTTCCTGCCATTTTCCATACCCTCGATCCGGTTCGTAATGGCACCAACTCGAAAATGACTTGATCCCCAGGCACCACCGGTCTTCGGAATTTCACTTTGTCGAGGGCCATAAATAAGATTGAACCCTCTTTTTCCAGTGCGCCTGGAACGGACAGCCGGGCCAAGACACCTCCAACCTGGGCCATAGCCTCTATAATCAGAACCCCGGGCATCACGGGATTACCCGGAAAATGCCCTTGGAAAAAGGGTTCGTTGATGGACACGTTTTTGATGCCGACGACCCTCTTTCCGAGTTCCAACTCCGTGATCCTATCCACAAACAGAAAAGGATAGCGATGGGGCAAGATTTTGACAATGTCTTCATAAAGAAGAGGTAATTTCATCATTTATCCTTTTTAAATAATTTTTCAAGTTGCGCCATCTTCCTTTCCAGGTTTCTAAGACGTTCCGTGGCCTGAGGGAGACGGGTGATCAGTCCCCTGGTTTTTAACCAGAGACGATGGGGCATAGCAGGGGTCCCGGATACGATCTGCCCTTTTGAGACGGGCTTCCCAACACCGGACTGTGAACCGATCATCACACCGTCTGCGATCTTTACATGGTCCGAGATGGCCACCTGCCCCCCTATGGTGACCCCCTTACCGATCTGGGCACTTCCACCCAATGCAGTCTGTGCCACAATGACGGTATCTTCTCCGATGACCACGTTATGGGCCACGTGAACCAGATTATCCGTTTTAACACCTCTTTTTATCCATGTTTTCCCCAAGGCGGCACGATCGATCGTATTGTTGGCCCCAATTTCAACCAGGTCATCTATTTGCACAAAACCGATTTGAGGGACTTTGATGTTTACGGAACCGTCACGGATAAATCCGAAACCATCACTCCCGATCACACTCCCCGCATGGATGATCACCTCATTCCCGATGATACAATCATGCCTGATCGTCACATTAGGATAGACACGGGTATTGTTTCCGATCTTCACCCTCTCCCCAATGAAGACCCCCGGGAAAAGGGTCACATCATTTCCAATAGTCACACCTTCGCCGACGTAAACTGATGGGTAAATAGAGACATTTTCCCCAATCTCACTGCTCTCATGAATGAACGCAGTCGGGTGGAGGCCTGAAAACTTTGAGACAGGGGGGGCGAATAGGCCGGCTACCTTCACATAAGCCAAAGCGGGGTTGGGAACCACGATCTGAGAGCCTTCAAAGAAATCAATCGCCTTAGAGACAAGCAGGGCAGTGGCCATTGTCTTTTTGACTGCATCCTTATATCGGTGGTCTGCAAAAAACGAAATTTCCCCTTTGGATCCCTCATGGAGGGAGCTGATCCCGGTGATCATGCTCTGATCATCCCCCATGACTTCTCCCCCGACCATGTCGGCTATCTCTTTGAGCGTGAATGCCAAATGAAATCCTTCCTGATAAAGTTATTGTTTTTGATACTTCTCCAATTAAGTCCATCCTCCGAAAAAGATAGCTATGGAGGATGGGCAGGAGAAGAGGGTCCAAGGACCTAAATAATAGAACCGGCCCGCCACAAAAAATAGGCGGGTAAATATCGAACAAGGAATTTCGAATGTCGAAGGACTATGGAATATTGAAATATGAAGTTTTAATTTTTCCCTTCGATATTCATTATTCCTTGTTCGATATTCGATGTTTATCCGCCGTTATTGTGGCGGGTTAATTTCACTTGAACCCTTGAATCCTTGACCCCTGGAATCCTTGTTTTTCTCTATGCCTGCCCTACTTTTTCAAAGAATCGTAAGCTTTGACCACCTGGTCGGTTATATCAAGGGTTGGGCGGACATAGATAAGACCACTGACTTGTCTATTAAAGATCAATGTATATTTACTATCCTTCGCAATCTTTGCTACAATCTTTTCCAGTTCTTTTACGATCCTTTGCGAGTTTTCCACGTCGCTTTCTTTCATTTGTTGGGTAAAATCATTCTGAAGAAATTGAATATATCGTTTCTTACTTTCCAACTCCCTCCTTTTGCCCCCTTGGGCATCGAGGCTCAACATCAAGCTCTGTTTTTTGAAGTCTTCCTCAATTTTTTGTAGCTCTTTCACTTCCACATCCATTTTGTCTTTCATGGCTTGATATTTTTGCTTTAATCGTTCGCTGGATTTTTGAAAACCCTTGGATTTCGCTTGAAACTTCTGCATGTCCACCACACCGATCTTGATGGAATCGGCTCCAAGGGCACTCGTCTGAAAAAAGAAAATAATAAAAAGCGCGGGGATGACTCGAAAAAAATATTTCATTGTTGCCTCCTGTCTTTTAATATTAAGAAATAACCATCCGCTCGTCCAATAGGGATGGCCGGGATTGCCTGTGAAACCCAGTCATTCCATGTCCGTGACTGGCGATTTGTAGTCTCATTAGTTTGATTTACACCCACCGCTTCTAGCGGTGGACCCGGAAAGGTTCACCCGTTCCGGCGAGAATAAAAAATAGCGGAGCCTCACTCGACTAAAAAGACCCCCCTACCGCAAATTCAAATTTGCCGCTATCTTCACCCGGTCGGGGGTCCAAATTGAACCCGTACTCTACGCGAAGGGGGCCGACCGGGGAGTACCATCGGATACCGCCGCCGACCGATGTTCTGAGATCACCAAAATCAAAGTCCTGTTCCTCTCTCCAAACATTACCCGCGTCAAAAAATACGAGCCCGGTGACTCCCTGCGATTTGAGTAAAGGAAATCGGAATTCAAGGTTATAGTTCATCATTTTTTCACCACCGACCAAGTCGCCTGAAATGGGATCGCGCGGGGAAATTGAAAAGGCTTCGAAGCCACGAACCGTGTTTATACCACCAATCCGATACTTCTGAAAAGATGGTAGAAAGCCATCCTCGGTCCTTTCAACCAGAAGGCCCCATCTCCCCTGCACCAGAAAGACCGTTTCCCAAGGTAGCGGGAAAAACCAAGCGGTTCTTGGTTCATATCTATTGTAAGCCACCGTTCCCCCTAAAGGATCTCCCGCATATTCGAATCTGAAACTGTTGATAGATCCTCTTGTGGTGTCCCAAACCTTGTCTCTCGAGTCTCGAGAAATCATAAAGTTAAAGCTACTCGTAACATTTGTGCCGACCATCTCTTTAATTTCCGGTGCAGCGTTTGGTCCGACATCCAAAATATCCGCATCATCATAGCGATACCCGACCGTCAAGGTCGTAAATCTATCAAGACGTCTTATAGGAATTCCTACTCTAAGGGCCCCCCCGACACTATCTTTGGTATATTCATCGAACTCTCTCCTGAAACGATAAAGGTCGGTCGTAACAGAAAGACGCTTACCTAAAAACCATGGTTCCGTAAATCTAAGATTAAAATCGGCGGTCCGGGAACCAATCGAGACGGTGGCAGCCGCTCGTTGCCCACGACCAAACAGATTGTTTTCAGACAGTGAAAAAGTCCCCGCCGTCTTGTCAAAGGAGCTATAACCAATCCCCATACTAAGGCTACCGGTGGCTTGTTCCTCAACATTGATATCGAGTACGATGAGATCGTCTTGGCTGCCTTTTTTGGTCTGGACCTCCACATTTCCAAAAAACCCGAGCCTGTGTAGGTTTTGTGTGCTCCTTCGAAGACCTTCGCCTGAAAAAAATTCCCCCTCTATGACATCTAGTTCACGTCTTATGACCTTATCTCGGGTCCGTTCATTGCCCGAAATATTGATCCTTTCAAAACGAACCTTTTGCTTTTTGGATATCCTGTAAGTAATATTCACCAGACGGTTTTCGTTATCCTCGCTGGTCAGAGGCGTCACATCAGCATAGGCAAAGCCCAAATCCGCATAAGTTTCCCGTAGGGACAGGGTGTCTTTGCGAACGATTTCTCGGCTGAAATACTTTTCCTCTTTTATTTCCACTATAATCATAAGTACTTCGGCGGGTACAATCAGATCACCCGTTATTTTTACCTCATTGACTTCATAAGGGTCCCCTTCGATAATTTCAAAGGTGATGGTCAGTCCCTCTCCTTCTTTGTAAGAGATCTTTGGTTCACCGACCTTTGCCCTAAGGTAGCCCTGGTTGTGGTAGAAGGAAATGAGTTTGTGGCGGTCAAATTCCAGCTTCTCGTTGTCCAATAATCCCGTTTTTAAGAAAAAGGAAAGCAAGTTTCTTTTTTTGGTTAGAAGAACACCATTCAAGTCACCATCATCGAACCGTTCGTTTCCAATAAATTCTATCTTTTGGATATATACTTTCTCACCCTCCACGATCTCATAAGTCAAAGATACTTCATTATTAGGAAGTTCCGATAATTTGTCCTTGATTTCCACATTGTAATAACCTTTTTTCCTGTAGTGCTCTTCCAATCTGTTTATGCTTTGAGTGATTTCGCTGGGGTCCAGAATGGAGTAGATCTTTATCCCCACTTCCTCAATGAGATCTTTCTCCTTCACTTTTTTATTGCCTTCAAAAGATATACTGGCAATGGATGCTTTTTCCTTGAGGACGAAAGTGATAATAACGCCTTTGGGCCCCTTTTCGGTCTCTATACTGACATCCTGGAAATATCCCAATTTGTATATAGACCTGAGATCCCCGTCGAGTTTATCATAGTCGATACTGTCTCCCTTTTTACTGTCCATTACCGCCATGATGGCTTCATTCTCCACCCGTTTATTACCCTGAACCTGAATGGAATCAATTTGCACAACCCCTGCAATTTGATTATCAATGCTGGCAGCGGCCCTTTCGATGGCATTGTTCACTCTATCTATATCATCCTCAGTAATAAAAATGGAAAAAGGGGGTTTCTTGGTTGCGATGTCGAAGACCTTCATATCTATGCTGATTTTTTCCCCGATTTGAGTGAGGTCTCCAATAATGACCCACGCTGCTCCCAATTCCTGGCCAAGGGATATGATGTCCTCCAGGGCGAGCACCATGGAGAAAGACTTGGGATGTTGATTTACCGAGTTGGGTGTGATCACTGGGAGATTTTTGTTAGCCAAACGGGTGGTCAACATCTCCTGTAGATTCTTTTTTAGGTGATCGAGGGGTTCGGGGGTATGAATCCTGAATGGTAAAACAGCCACATTCCCGGGCTCTTCAGCATAAACG
The DNA here is from genome assembly GCA_030145585.1 of Desulfatiglandales bacterium. Classification (GTDB taxonomy): domain Bacteria; phylum Desulfobacterota; class DSM-4660; order Desulfatiglandales; family HGW-15; genus JAQYVK01. The sequence continues at coordinate 6,519 of JAQYVK010000405.1, forward strand.
ATTGCCCGAAATATAAGACACAATCCTATCAATAAAAGAAACTTACAGGCTACAATCTCCCGAATCCTACTTTTTGCCGGCCTGGTGGTGTTTCTTATTCCTGTTTTCCCCATTGAATCCGCCCATTTACTATCTCCATTTGCCGCGACAGCTTTTTTGCCAATTGTCGGTTATGAGTCGCTACAACCATGGCCAAGCCCTCAATTTTATTTAGCTGAAGCAGAAGATCCAAAATTCCTTCGCCGGTCGTGTAATCTAGATTCCCTGTCGGTTCATCCGCCAGTAATAGTTTTGGCCTCATAATCAGGGCCCGTGCGATAGCCACCCGCTGCTGCTCACCTCCGGAAAGCTCACCTACCCGATGGCTCAGTCTTTTTTCGAGGCCCACCTTTTTGAGAATTTCAGTCGCCATTTCCCTGGCCCTTTTCCTGCTGGACCGTGCGATCAGGGCCGGCATGACGGTGTTCTCAAGAGCATTCAGTTCCGGGAGAAGGTGATGGAATTGAAATACAAAACCAATATCGTGGTTTCTCAAATGACATAAGTTCTGTTCGGCCATACTATTGACATTTTGGTCGTCAAACCGGACGAGTCCTTCCGTAGGGGGCTCGAGGGTCCCCATGATATTGAGAAGTGTCGATTTTCCCGCTCCGGAGGCCCCGGTAATCGCCAGGCTATGTTCCGGTTCGATCACTATATCGATGCCTTCCAGGACATGGATAATGTTCCCGTAATGTTTAAATGATTTATGGACATTCTCAAGTTCAAGCATCCAACACTCCGATAGGCTCTCTTGCCCTTCTATTCGTATCTTAAGGCTTCCACGGGATTTATTCGGGAAGCATGCCAAGAGGGGTACAGGGTGGCCAAGAAAGAGATGACAACGGCCGACAGGGTGACAAAGAGGACATCCGACCATTCCACCAGGACGGGCAGGGTTGAAATGTAGTAGATATCCGCCGGGAGCGTAATGAATTTATATTTTGCAAGGATATGGCAGATTCCGAGCCCGGATGCCAATCCACCCAGGGTGCCGATAACTCCCACCAGCAGGCCCTGAAACATGAAAATGCTCATAATGCTTCTGGCCGTGGCCCCCATGGCCCTCAGTATAGCCACGTCCCTGTTTTTTTCCATGACTATCATCACCAAAGTACTTATGATATTCAATGCACCCACCAACACGATCATGGTCAAGATGACGAACATGGTGAGTTTCTCCAACTTGAGAGCAGAGACCAGACTCCTATTCATGAGCTTCCAATCTTTCGTCCAAAAGGGGTGCCCCAATTTTTCTGAGATGGATCGTCCGACAAGATCCGCTTCATAGATATCCGTGACTTTGACTTCAAGGCCCGTTACCGTTTTTTCCATCCCGAGGAAATCCTGAGCCTCATTGAGGGAAACAAAGACCAGGTTGGAGTCGTATTCATACATCCCCGAATCGAATATAGCCGTCACCTGATATTTACGACTGTTTGGGACTCTGCCAAGAGGGGTCAATTTCCCTTGCGGGGAGATCATAACCAAAATTTGTTCGGGCCGAATCCCGATGCGTGCCGCCAGTTCACTTCCTATAATGACGCCCGGGAGTCCATCATGGGGCCGTTCGAGGGAGGATACAGAACCTTTCTTGACCATGGATTCAATACCGATTACCTTACCGGCGGTTTGCGTATCAAGGCCTCTCAGATAGGCCCCCGAAACACTTCCCAAATGGTCTACCATGACCTGGCCATAGATAAAAGGGGTCGTCGCGACGACACCTTTGGTGCGATCCACTTCCTTGGAAACCTTTTCGTAATCACCGAATGAGCCATTATAACTGAGCACCCAAAGGTGGGCGTTAACACCGAGTATCTTGGACATCAGATCTTCCCTAAAACCATTCATGACAGACAGGACCACAATAAGGGCCATAACCCCCATCATAACCCCCACCACTGATATGATGGTGATCACAGATATAAAAGCTTGCTTTCTTTTAGCCTTCAGATACCTTAATCCAAGAAATAACTCGAAATACATCGCTCAGTAATCTCCGCTTCCTCCGGTTCCAAAAATCCTCCGGAGAACCGTTTTTTTAAAGGGCCAGTGCGCCCTCGGGTTCATACGACCCCATTCGAGGTCCGCCTTCAGCCCTGTTTGGACCTCATGTGTGGGAAGAATATGACATCTCTGATGGAAGGCGAGTCAGTAAGCAGCATAACGACCCTGTCAATACCGATACCTTCCCCGGCAGTGGGTGGGAGGCCGTGCTCCAAGGCCGTGACATAGTCCCTGTCCATAAATTGAGCTTCATCATCCCCTGATTCACGAAGGGCGACTTGGCGCTCAAATCTTCCTAACTGATCCACAGGATCATTCAGTTCCGTAAAGGCGTTTCCAATTTCCTTTCCGGCAATAAAGAGCTCAAACCTATCCGTAAGGTCGGGGTCTTGATCGTTCCGGCGAGATAGGGGGGATATCTCAGTCGGATAACCGATAATGAATGTGGGTTGTATCAGCTTTGGCTCTACCAGTTGATCAAATATCTTGGCCCAAATCTTCGCCAGGCTGTCCTTTTTCGTGAGGGTGATATCCTTTGATTTGGCAAATTCCGTGGCAGCTTTTAGATCACTAAAGACTTCTTCCGTGACCCCTCCAATCTCTCTCATGGCGTCAAAGAGGGAAATCCTCGGCCATGGCGGTGTAAAATCGATAGATTGATTTTGATATGTAATGGTTTGCCGGTTGAGGATTTCTTGCAAGAGGTCAGTAAAGAGTTCCTCTGTGAGGTTCATCAGATCTTCATAGGTGGCATAGGCCTGATAGAATTCCACCATTGTGAATTCAGGATTATGTTGAAGCGAAATCCCTTCGTTTCTAAAGTTTCGGTTGATTTCGAAGACCCTTTCTATCCCTCCGACGACGAGCCTTTTTAGATACAGTTCAGGCGCAACCCTTAGATAAAGATCCATTCCGAGTGCATTATGATAGGTCTTGAAGGGTCTGGCTGTGGCCCCACCGGGAATGGGCTGCATCATGGGCGTTTCTACTTCAAGAAACCCTTTTCGAATAAAAAAATTCCTGAAGGACTGGAGGATCCGGCTCCTTAAGATAAAGACCTCTTTAACAGGCTCATTGACGATCAGGTCTAAATAGCGTTGCCTGTACCTGATTTCCACATCTGTCAGACCATGCCATTTTTCAGGCAACGGTCGCATGGACTTAGAAAGTAAGGTGATCTCATCCGCCAGAAGGGTCAATTCGTCGGTCCGCGTTCGGAAGAAAGACCCTTTAATGCCGATAAAATCACCCATATCCATGAGTTTGAAAATCTTGTACTGCTCATCCCCTATCTGGTCTTTCCTGACGTAGGCCTGGATACGGCCGGTTCCATCCTTGATGTGGATGAAAGCTGCCTTCCCGAAATCACGGAGGGACATAATCCTGCCGGCCATGGAAAAACCTTTTTTTTCTTTTTCCAGGGCGGCACTATCCATCTGGTTGAATCGTTCGAAGGCTTCAGAGGAAGTGAGGTCATAACGATAGCCGGCAGGGTAAAGATTGATCCCCATTTCTTTGAGGGTTTCAGCTTTTTTTATCCTGTCTTCAATAACGGGTTTGGTCTTTTCCATAATTTGCGTCTTTAGATTTTATGCTTCCCCCAATTCCTTTGGACCTGTATTCACCGCTTGGGATATCAGGATAGGAGGGCCCCTGTGGGTCGAATCAGACAAAAAATGAATCGTATTCCGGTCAGGACCCGGGAAGAATTTTATTTGGTGGAAACTGGTATTGTCTAATTATTTACATAAGTTGAACCTCTGCTTGTAATCCAATTGGCTTGGATAGTCAAGGCAAAAGCGCAACCGTTGTAAGAATAAGGTCCTTCTCTCAGATCCCACCTCTCTAAACCATATCTTTGATCCTCGTCGGTTGACACCTCCCCGTTTCTTTCCTATACTCCACCCGTTTGAGACAGCCCTATTGACAAAGAATTATCATATAGTTGATGTCATAAATATGTTCCGATCGGTAGGAGTGATCTACAGTATAAAATCCCCCCCAGGCCCCCCTTTTTGAAAAGGGGGGAACGCTTACACTCCGGCATTGCTCATTGCGGCTATAGGTGTGCTGATACACCTTCAGGCCTTCATAAGTCCCCCCTTTGACAAAGGGGGATAGGGGGATTTAATAAAAAGGCCAATCGGAACATATTTCTGACAAATACCATAATAAACCAGCAAAGGCAGGCGCCTGATCAGGCAGCGTAGCCCCACGGGGGCAACATAAAAGGAGGTTGGAATGGAGATTAATAGTAATGAGTTCAGAGATATCGATCCTGGAGAAAGGGTGCTGATGGGTCCGGGCCCGAGCGCGGTTTCTCCTCGGGTTCTTCAGGCCATGGGCGC
>JAQYVK010000406.1 GCA_030145585.1 Desulfatiglandales bacterium
TATCTGTGAGCCTTTTAAGAGTCTCAGGATGAGGGAAGGTGATTGGATTACCACTGCCTGAAGAGATCACACAGATGCTTGGTCTTACTCTTTCCAAAAATGATTTTGAACTTGAACTTCTTCCCCCATGATGGGGAGCGAGCAAAATATCACTTTTGAGGAGCGATCCCGAATTTGACATCACCACCTCTTCCCCTGCCCTTTCCAGATCCCCAGGGAAAAGGAAAGATTTTCCCTCATAAGAAAATTTCAAGACCAAGGAGTTGTCGTTCAACCCCAGCCTCCTATGGGAGATAGGGGTTTCTCCTTGTTCAAACAATGGGTGCAATAATTCGATTCGGACACCCGAGACTTCCCGACCTCCTTTCAAATCGGCCGGTGTGAGTTTATTCGTTTTTTTATCATAGAGAATATTCATAAGATCCTTATAAGATCGGCTTTCCCCTTTGTCACCGTTGTGCCAGAATTCCTTTGGACGAAAATTGGAAGCGATGAAGCGCAGCCCGTTCATATGATCCGACTGAGGATGGGTTAAAACCAAGTAATCGATCTGAAGAATCTTTGACCGGAAAAGAAAAGGCGCAATCACCATTCTGCCCACATCAAAGTTATCCCGACTAAAACCACCGCCGTCTATGAGCATCCTTTCCTTCCCTGGGAATTGAATGAGGGCGGCGTTTCCTTGCCCTACATCCAAATAGGTCACAGTGAAGGCCGTGTTAAAGTGTGTCCTGTAGATCCAATATGCACCGTCAATTGCAAAAAGGAACAGGATTAGAAAAAGACCAATTCTCCTCCATGACCTGTGCCTTACAGAAAAACCTATTAGAAGTAACCCATAAAAGAGAAGTCCTTCCACCAGACTCGGTGTTATCACCCAAAACGAAGCCCATGGGAAACCGCCCCAAAAGTGAATCACGCCCATCATCCCATCCAACCCCAAAGCACCAAACCCAATGAAGGCCTCGGCCAAAAAAGGAATGGGCAGACTCATGGCGGCTAGGAGTCCCATTGGAATGATCCAAAACCCAAGAATTGGCACGACAGTAAGGTTTGCCGGAATAGAGACCAGGGAGACGCGATGGAAATAAAAACCTATGATGGGTAACAGAAAGATGATAGCGGACAGGGTAACGACAGAAAGGCCGGTAATATGAGCATAAAGAGGCTGAATGATGGTATTTCGCACCCTGCCGCCTTCTTCAAGTAAAGGAATCTTTCTGTAAAGTATTGGGGCCAGCCAAAGGATACCAACGACTGCACAAAAGGAGAGTTGGAAAGATATTGTGAAAAGGGCGTAGGGGTTCACCGCCAGGACCACCAATGCGGCCAAAGAAAGGGTGGACCAAACCTCTTTTTCGCGCCCGATGATTATCGAAAAAAGATAGGCCAGTACCATGATCATGGCCCTTTGGCTGGAGACATGGAGGCCTGCGAGACAGGTATATGCCACCACAGGGAAAATAGTGATAATGGCCGCAACTTTTCGAATATCGGTCTTCAGTGCCAAATGATAAGATAGAGAAAGAAGGCCTCTGGCTAATGTAAAAGCAAGCCAGGCCACAAGGCCGATATGCAAGCCTGAAACAGCAAGCACATGTCCCAACCCTGTCTTGTTGAATGACTCCCTCAGCTCTGGACCAATGCCCTGCCTTTCTCCCAGAATCAGAGCCTGAAAGAGGGCCTCATTCCTGGGAGAGAGAGAGGTATGGAATAAGCTTCTGATCGGTCTTCGGGCTTTTTCCAGAGCCCCCATTGGAAGCTCTAATTCGCCTTCACCTATCAAGACCACCCTTCTCCCATCGGAAACAGATGCGGTGCAGGAAATCCCCCTTAATTTCATCGCCAATTTATAATTATATCGCCCCGGATTGTTAAAATTATTGAAGGGCCTCAGCCTGGCCGGAAAACGGATTTTTTCTCCTGGTGAAAATTCCTTTATATTTTGAAATATGTTCACCTGAAGGTCCTCTCGCACCTTCCTCCCCACCCCGTCGATGAATACCCTGTCCGCTCGGAGTACAAACCTTCCTCCCCCGTTCGAGATTCTTGACTGTTCCCTCACGGTCCCCTCCACCATGACTTTCGCTCCTCGATTGGCAAGGGGTAATAGGTCTGAATGTCGGTCTTTATTTTGGACTAGAAGAATCCCTACCAAAAAAAATATGACCATGAAGTGTGGGACACGTAATCTAAAGGAAAGAAAAAGAGAACTGAAGATGAGGGCAATGATTAAAAGGGTGAGGGCTATCAAGTGGGGAGGTTTAGGGGGAACCCCAATGTGACCTATCCATATACCCCCGATTAAACAAAGAAGAAGGGGAATCAGAGGACGCTTGAGCATGTCATACTTTTTCGCGCCAAATGCCGGCTCCTAAAGATCGGAACTTCTTTTCAAGATCCTCATATCCTCGATCCAAATGATATATCCGATTCACCTCGGTATTTCCTTCTTTTGCTACCAGACCTGCCAGAATAAGGGAAGCACTCGCACGGAGGTCTGTGGCCATGACCGGAGCAGCCGACAAACGGGCCTTGCCGCGGACGAGGGCGTGGGGGCCGTTTATTTTAATATCCGCGCCCATCCTTTTTAGCTCGCTCACATGGATGAATCTGTTTTCAAAAATGGTCTCTTTTATAACGCTTGATCCGCTGGCAATACACATCATCGCCATAAACTGGGCCTGCAGATCAGTCGGAAATCCGGGGAAAGGCATGGTTTTCACATCAACACTTTTTATCGTTCCGGGTCCCCGGACCCGGAGTCCATCCCCAACTTTCTCCAACTCTGCACCCACAGATTGCAATCTTTCTATGACGGCTGCCAGGTGCTCAGGTCGACATCCATTAATAGTTATTTCCCCATTTGTCATGGCTGCCGCAATCATGAAGGTCCCAGCCTCGATTCTGTCCGGTATAACGTGGTGTTGAGGTGTCGGTCTTAGATCCTTTACACCATCAATGACAATGGTATCCGTGCCATCTCCAGTGATTTGGGCCCCCATACTACGCAACATGTCGGCCAGATCCTGTACTTCGGGCTCCTTGGCGGCATTTTGTAAAACGGTCTGGCCATCTGCCGTCACCGCAGCCATCATGATGTTCTCGGTGCCTGTGACGGTAGTAATGTCAAAAAAAATGTTCGCCCCCTTTAAGCGATCAACCTGTGCATGGATATAACCCTGTTCGAGGCGCATCTCTACCCCCATTGCTGCCAGCGCCATTAAATGTAAGTTAATGGGCCGTGCTCCTATAGCGCAGCCCCCTGGCAAAGAAATTTTAGCTTTGCCCAAACGGGCCAGGAGAGGTCCGAGCAGGAGAATAGAGGCTCTCATGGTCTTCACTAGATTATAAGGGGCTTCATATTCATGAACATTTTCTGAGTTTACAAAAACTTCCCCTTCTTCCTCGCGAAAGGTTACACCCAGATTGGACATGATCAATTTAATAGTCTGAATATCCTTGAGACGGGGGACATGGGAGAGACGATGCCATCCACCGGTCAAAAGACAGGAGGCAATGATAGGCAGGGCAGCATTTTTAGCCCCACTGATCGTCACCATGCCCTTGAGGGAGTGCCCGCCTTCTATGACAATTTTTTCCATTTTTTAATACGAATTTTACGGTTTCGACGTCAAAATTAATCTATAATAATCGAAGGCCAGCGTCAACGGATTAAATGATGGGATGGGGTTTGGGAAATGAAGTTTCTGGCAGATTCTATGCTTGGCAGGCTTGCAAAATGGCTCCGAATTATGGGTTATGACACCCGTTACCAATCTTTTTATACAAAGGAAGATTTTGGACCGTTGGTCCAAGATAAGCGCACACTGTTATCACGACATGCAAAGACAACTGCTCGGTATCCGGGATCCCTGATGCTTCGCTCGGAACATGTACAAGGACAACTCTATCAAATCCGAACCGAATTTCAGTTGGAGCCCGATAGATTACGCTGGTTTACCCGGTGCCTTATTTGTAATGTCCTCTTGAAAAAGACACAGGCGGAGCACCTCCGGCTAAGCGTACCGGATTATGTGCTTTACGAAAACCCTTCCCAGATCCGCGTTTGCCCCTCCTGTGGCCGTCACTTCTGGCCAGGTAGCCATCGTGAAAGAATGATAAGGCAATTGGAAAACTGGGGTTTCTAATCTGAGAGCTGGGGCCATCTGACGAGGACAAGGCGATATGAGCAGGAGGGGCCGGCCCTTCCAGTTTCACAGATTTTTAGTGCGCGTCTAAAGACTTATCTTCGCCTTCTCTTGGCAGTCTTTTTCTTCGCTACTTTTTTCCTAGCGACCTTCTTCTTCGCTACCTTTTTCTTCGCTACTTTTCTCTTAGCTACCTTTTTCCTAGCGACCTTCTTCTTCGCTACCTTTTTCCTCGCAGGTGCTTTTCTTCGCGCGGGCTTTCTCTTAGCGGGCGCTTTCCTCTTGGCAGCCTTTTTCTTCGGTTTTGCTTTTACGGCAGCCTTTGCTTTCTTTAGTTGAGCTTCTAGCTTTTTCATGTTGGTTTTTGTCGCTGCGAGCTCTTTGTTAACTTTTGCTAACTTTTTCTTTGCCTGTCCAATTCTGTATTGGATTTGTTTAGCAGTTGCCATACTCTCTCCTCTCCTGTTGATTTGATGATAAGTATCTTGTGAAGGTGATAATAATTTATAAATATATAAAAGTCAAGCAAATATATTTACTCAATATAAACTAATGGTAAACGATAATGAGTGCTCCTCCGTGGATAGTTCTTATATTTATAAAATTAAAAATATCTTATTTGAGGCTGATGGGGTCGTTGTATAATAAATCAAAAAGAATGGAGGTAATTAGGATAAAGATGGACAGATATGGACAGCTATGTTCCATATAGTTATGATATTTTTTATTATTGAGGCAATCAACCAAAAGCTCTTAAAGTTGGGGAATGGCTTATACCGTGTATGAATGTGGGGCAGTGCTCCCGTTGTAAAGGATAATTTTCACAACCGGTAGGCATAAGGCAAAAAAGTGAATCTAAAAATATTCTTTGCAACCAACCGCCTGTCGGTTGTGTAAAATCAATCCTTACAACCGGCCCGCCTTAAACCTTACATTAACGCCTGTACCCAATCCCACCCTGTGAAGTCTAAAATCAGGCTGGCATTTGCAGCACATATCATTAGAAGAATCATTTCGACGATCTCATTGGTCGCCCCAAGAAGATCTCCTGTGATACCACCAAAACAACTTACATAGGATGCTTTTAAAAACCTGGTAATGACCCATCCCAAACCATAAAATACCAGCCCTATTGGGCCGGCCATGAGGCATAGAAAAAGGCAAAATATATGTGCGCCTATTTTTTGTCCCGGCGAGATATCTTTGATGAAAGGTGAGGCCATACCCTCTTCCGATCTGGCATAAGGAAGCGTCGTCATCAATACCACCATCATATCTCGAGATATGACCATGATAAATACAATCCAAATGAATGAACCCATTGACAGCATTCTTTCAAGGGCCACCCACTTGGCCAGAAAAACAGTGACCAAGGCGATGACACCGAAAGCGCCGACACGCGGATCTTTCATGATAGCGAGTCTTGTTGTTTTGTCACTTTTTCCGCCCAACGCATCAGCCCAGTCTGCCAGGCCATCAAGATGAAGTCCTCTGGTTAATATCACTTGTGTAATGAGGAGCATCACAGCCCCTCCACCTGGCCAATCAGTTCCTATAAATTTTATCCATAGCCATCCCAAGCCGTAAATAACGAGGCCTAGAATGAGGCCGATACCCGGAAACCAGATCATGGAGGAAGAAAACCTCTGCGCCTCTTTTCCGGGTAGAGGAATAATCGTCAACGTTCTTATAGCTGTAATAAAACCTCTCATCCCCAAAATTCACCTCCCTGACAACAGCACTCTACGTCTGCCGGTTGCTAGAATTATCCTTCACAACCGACCACCCCATGCACCTTACACCTTTAACCGTCCCGTATGCCTTACACCCTAAACCTTGTTTTTATGCTCCCGGCTCGATACCCACATCCGAAAATGTCGCCATTTCATTGAATATCTTGAAGGCATCCTCCATGATTTGCATGGCCACAGCCGCCCCCGTACCCTCACCAAGGCGAAGATCCAGGTCAAGAATAGGACGTATGCCCTCATTTTCAAAGAATATTCTGTGCCCCTTTTCAAGTGAACGATGTGAGAAAAAGAGATAATCCCTGACCAACGGGTTAAGACGCATCGCCACCAGGGCCCCTGCGCTTGAAATGAACCCGTCAACCACCACGGCCATACGGTGAGCGGCACCGCCCAGACAGAGTCCGCAAATTCCAGCAATTTCAAGCCCCCCTACGGCGGCAAGGGTTGAAATAGGATCACTCAGTGCACCTCCATTGACCTCCAAGACTTTTTTGAGAACATCAGTTTTCCTTGACAATCCCTTGTCATCCAATCCTGTTCCCCTTCCCGTCACCTCAGCTACATTGAAAGGGAGCAACGATGCAAAAATTGCTGCCGAAGGCGTGGTATTGCCTATGCCCATTTCACCCGTACCGATCATACCTGCACCATTTCGATAAGCTTTCTCTGCCATTTCTATCCCAATGTTAATTGCTCTCTCCGCTTCCTCTTGGGTCATGGCCGAACCTTGTGCAATATTCCCTGCCCCTCTCCGCACATTTTTCTTGATTAAAGTTTCCGCATCTGCCAGGTCTTCCTTCATTCCGATGTCAATGACGGAAACTTTCGCTCCTACACAACGGGCCAATACATTGATTCCTGCTCCTCCTGCCAAGAAATTCCTTACCATAAGCCCTGTGACTTCTTGGGGATATGCACTGACCCCCTCTGACACCACATCATGGTCTCCAACAAAGACAAAGATCTCTTTTGTCGGCATGACAATCGGAATTTGCTCCTTAATAGCCACAAACCGGGCTGCCAACTCTTCTAACATTCCCAGGCTCCCCCTTGGTTTGGTGAGGTCATCCAACCTTTCCTTGGCCTTTTCCTTCCATCCAGTTGATACGGGCTGGATCTTTTTTTGTATCTCATAAAGTTTCATCACAATGCCTCCTTTTAATGATTTTTAAATCCTTGTCCTCACGGTACTTGCATCACTCCATTACGCCATTACCCCAAAAATGTATTTAGATTGGAAGCCAAACCTCTTCCAGTTGTTAACCCATTACCACCCGCTTTGCAGGTGAATTTTTTATTATTATTTGGGATAATTATCCCTTTGAACCATCTCTCCTCAAACCTTCCTAGCCATTCAAAGTGATGGCGGAGAAATATTCGATAAAATTAAAAACGAATATCGAATTTCGAACAAGGAATGTCGAATTAAGAAGTTTTTCCCCTTCGATATTCATTATTCCTTGTTCGATATTTACCCGCCTATTTTTTGTGGCGGGCCGGTTCTCTTTAGTATTTCCTCGAATCCTTTAGGCCTTTGAACTGCGATTTCAATCGATTCCATAGCTAGTTGAGCCCTATGGCTTCATAAATCAACCAACGCTATTGGAGATGGTCCTCATAAAAAAACCCCACCCAGACCAATAATAAATATCGGCCTGGATGGGGTTATGGCATCTCCATCCTACATCATGATCGGCAGGTCTTCTGGCTCACCCGCACCACGCTAGCCTTCCCATTCGTACTTGACGAACAGTGACGTTTAATCCGCCCCTTTTCTCACTCCCCGTTCAACCGCTTCGGTTCTTCCCGTTTCTGAGGTTTCTTTATTGGGTTGTCAAGGACCTTTAAAGAAGGTCGGAACATTGCGTGGCGTTTAAGATACCCTAAAGGGATTTCGGGATCACAGCATCGGCCACTATGCGATGGATTCTCACCACCTTCCCTTTTCACCCGTCCTCCCCAACTAGAGAAGACGGGAACCTGATTATGATTATTTCTACTATCCAAATACGTTTTATTTATTGATCTGGATAAATGAAGCCAAAAAAATTGTCAAGAAAAATATCAGAGTCATGGAGATCTGGTTTTTGGGGATGAAGTTTGAAGTCAAACTACATGTCACTATGCCCTTGTGACTTCTGATCCGACCCAAAAGATCTCAAAGTTTTTATAGGGTAAGTTTATAAATATGGTTCTTCTCCAAATTAGTTGGAGAAGAGGGTTCGAGGATCCAAGGATTCAAGGGTTCAAGTGTCTGTTTTGCAACGATCTCATCAATGCTTTAAACATCCTTTATCCTTAACGGTAATACTATAATATATCGATTTTCTTCTTTGAATTTTCCGGTTATCCTGTAGATATCAAACAGGGTTTATTAAATCACTTCAAATCTTTTAACTGACTGTATTTCTATGGTTTTTGACTGGACCCCTTGAGCCCTTGACCAGGATGGTCAGCAAAGCATTAAGAATATTTTCGATGAATATGGAAAGGAAAACATTGTTGTAGTGCTCGGATCTCCGAACGCGGACAGCTCCGAACTCTATGCCGAGACCGTTGTAAACGGCGATCCTGCATGGGTCGGGCCGCTCGCCGGCGTTGCCATGAAGCTGCCGGTGTTTCATATCCTGGAGCCGGAGATCAGGGATCAGATCGATCCTGAGCTCTTTGAAAAACACCTCGCCATTATGGAGGTGGCCCTGGACATTGATGAAGTAAGCAAGGCTCTCAGGAAAGTGAGGGCCTCGGAGTAAAGAATTCCCGTCCTAAGGCGGGGTTTTCAGGAAACACACCGTAGAAGGAGGTCATCATGCGGCTTCAGCTCAATGTCATTGAAATCAAGGATATCGAATTCTCCGGGAAAACCGCCCTGTCAAGCGGGCGATTGTTCATCGACCGGGAAGAACTCCGGCATCTCATATTGCAGGATACCAGACTCGCAAAGGTGGATATTGAGTTGGCCCATCCCGGAGAGAAATGCCGTATCCTCCAGGTCTGCGATGTGGTTGAACCGCGGGCCAAGGTCGGGGGTGAGGGCGTTGATTTTCCGGGCGCCCTGGGCGAAAAGGGTGTTGCAGGACAGGGGACGACCTGCGTCCTTCAGGGGTGCTCCGTTGTCACGACGCTCTACGCCGAAGAAGTGGAAGGTCCCCGTGATCCCAATGGAGAAATTATCGACATGTCCGGACCCGGCGCCGAATTGACGCCCTATGGACAGACCCATAACGTGGTTCTCCTCCCCTTTCCGGCGGACGGCGTCAATCAGCAGGAATACCGGGTCGCCATAAAAACGGCCGGTCTAAAAACGGCCGTCTACCTGGCTTCCGCCGGCAGGGAGACAGAACCGGATCAAAAGATCGTCCATGAGCTTCCCCGGCCGACCAACGCAGGCCAGAGCGATAACCCCCTTCCCAGAATTGCCTATGTCTTCCAGGTCGTCAGCATTCAACATGGTATTATCCCCAATGACCCCATCCTCTACGGCCTCCATGTGAATAAGATGCTGCCAACCATCATCCACCCCAACGAGATATTGGACGGGGCCCTTCTCAGCCCGTTCCGCGCGTGGGGGATGGAGACCTACGGCATCCAGAATCACGCCCTCATCAAGGAACTGCTCGACAAAAACGGCCGGGAACTCCAGTTTGCAGGCGTCATCCTGACCATTGCCTCTGATAGCGAGCATGAAAACGAAAGATCCGCAATCATGGCCGGGAATCTGGCGAAATGGGCGCTGAATGCGGATGGCGTCATTTTGACAAAGAGTGGCGGCGGGGCGCCGGAGGTCCCCATGGCGCTTGTGGCCCGACGCTGTGAAGAACTGGGCGTAAAAACGACCCTGGGACTGTGGCATATCCCCGTGGATGTGAGTGATATAAGCGGCGGTCTAACCATGTTTAATATGCCTGAACTCGACGCCATCGTGAGTATGGGGACGCCCTGGCAGAGCGTCCTGCTGCCTGAGATGGAGAGGGTTATCGGGTCGCCCGTCAACCTCCCCGATGAACCGCCCGTCCATGGAGAACTGGATCGCGAGCTCCGCTGGATCAGAGGGGCCCAGGACCAGCTGGGCAGCAAGCATGTATCGGCTGCGATCTTTTAATGAGAGGATACCTTTTGACTTAATTTGACTCTTGCACCATTAGGCCAAAGATTGGAGGACACCATGCAGAAAAAAGGGTTACGGGTTATACACTATCTCAATCAGTTTTTCGGAGGAATCGGCGGCGAAGACAAGGCCGATATCGGCCCCCGGATCAAAGAGGGCCCCTTAGGACCCGGAAGGATGGCCCTGCAGTCCCTGGGGGAAAAGGGCGACATCATTGCGACCGTGATCTGCGGGGATAACGCCTTTGCCCAGGACCTCGAAACCGTGACCGATGAAATCATTGCATTGATCAGACCCTATCAGCCCGACGCCCTTATTGCGGGTCCGGCCTTTTTCGCCGGCCGCTACGCCATGGCCTGCGGCGCGGTATGCAAAGCCGTCCGGAAAAGATTGGGTATCCCGGCGGTCACGGGCATGTACCGGGAAAATCCGGCTGTGGAGATCTACAGCAGAGACGTGACCATTTTGGAGACCGGGACAACGGCAAAGGGCATGCCTGAGGTCCTCCCAAAAATGGTCGATGTGGTAACCCGGCTGGTCGCCGGCGAGGACATAGGGAGTCCATCCGAAGAAGGGTATTTCCCGAGAGGCATCCTGGTCAATCGGACAACCGACCGCAGCGCAGCGCAAAGGGCGGTTTCCATGCTCCTGGCAAAGGTCGCCGGACAACCCTTTAAAACCGAAGTCCCCCTTCCTGCCTATGACCCCGTGCCGCCTGCACCGGGATTAAAGGATCTCAAGGGCGCAACCATCGCCCTTGTAACGGACGGCGGGCTGACTCCAAAGGGAAACCCGGACAGAATCGAACCGGAACGCGCCACCCGATACGGCAGCTACCCTATCAAAGGTATGGAATCCTTGAACCCGGAGCAATATGAAGTAAACCACGCGGGTTACACGCCCGTTTTTGTCAATCAGGACCCCCATCGTCTTTTACCTCTCGATGTGATGCGGGATCTTGAAAAAGAAGGGACTATCGGAAAACTACACAATACTTTCTTTTCCACCTCGGGGTGTGCCAGCATCATGGACAATGTAAAAAAGATGGGGAAGGGGATAGCCGGTGAATTAAAGGCCCGGGGGGTGGGGGGGGCGATCCTGACCTCCACATGAGGGACGAGCACGCGCTGCGGGGCAGCGCTTGTAAAGGAACTGGAACGCGAAGGCATTCCGACGGCCCATGTCTGTTCCATCGTCCCTGTGGCTCAAATGGTCGGATCGAACAGGATTGTGCCCGTCTCGAGCATCGTGCATCCCCTCGGCGACCCTGAGTTATCGCCGGGCGCTGAGAAGGAGATACGGAGGTCGGTTGTTGAAAAGGCCCTGGAGGCGCTCAAGGAAGGGGCGTAAACGGGTTTATTGAAGATATAATTATCTCCACATTAACAGGGAAATCATGAAGCTCGAACTCAACATCTTTGATATCGAGGTAGGGTCAAGTCTGCTCTTGACTCATGTTGAAATTAGCCGTTGATCATTTCTTTTAGATGGTTGCTGATAATCATTCATCTTATCTATTCCAATTGTAACCGCGGTTCCATGAACCACGAACTACCGCGAAATTTGTATACAGGATAATAGAATTCGCCGATCTAAAGGCATGAGTCAAGAGTAGACTTGGCCCCTCTTCAGGTTGAATGTAGGTTCCATAAATGAAATCTAAGACGTTTCTTATTCCCCCTTTTTATCCAACATTTCCTGTAAATCCGGCAATACGATTACCCCAGTCAAATAACAAAGAATGTTTCCCAGTCCTGCGTTCATTCCGTTCACCTACATGGCGCATCCAACTGATACCAACAGCACCAAGGTAACGAAATGGCTCTGGCTCCCAGTTTCGTTGATGGTTACCTACAAAAGGAAGTTTAGTAAGTGGAGTTGAGTGTCCCCAAATTAAATCAGCAGTAGTTTGGCCTGTTAAATTCGAAAAAGCAAGCCCTTCCCCAACATAACCTCCTGCTGTTATCAAACCTGTTTTTTCATCTAATATTGTAGATGGTGCCCAATGCCTGGTAGCGCCAAATATACCTTGCCAGGAAGACTCAATCTTGATGTTTTGCAAAACTGGAAACAATCTAACAAGCTCTCGTTGATGCATATCAGCGACTTTTTTCAAAGCTGGACCATCAGGGCTTGGCTTAGAACCATATAAATAAGGAATCCGGTTGTCATCCCCCCCAATAGTAATTCGATGATCGGGCGTGTGTTGCAGATGCAAAAAGGGATGTTCGGCCAATAATGCCTCCTGGCCACTCCAACCGATCTTATTCCAGATTTTTTCCGGTATCTGTTCAGTTACCAACATCGATGTATGGACAGGCACTACCTTATTAGTTTGAAAACTTTCAGTATAAGCCTCCGTGGCACGCACTATAAATTTTGCTTTTACTCTCCCTATTTCGGTGATTGCCGCTCCTGATAAGATCTTAGTCACTGGAGAACCTTCGTAAATAGTAGCCCCCAATCTTTCAACAGCATCAGCTAGACCACGAGCGAGCTTGCCCGGATTAATGCTGGCACAACTTAGATTCAACCTTGCCCCAATCGCGCCATCTATATTAATCCGAGATAAAACCTCTTCTCTAGTCAGCATCCGACTAAAATCCTCTCCAATATTATAGTCGCGGTCTTCATCTACTGAATCTTGAAATCTGGTTAACTCCAGTTCATTGCGAGCCACCATCACAACACCGTTTTTTGAATAGGAACAATCAATACCAGACTCTTTTACCGCTTGACCAACATCATCAACAGACTGATGAACAGCACGCTCAAATGCCAATAAGCCCGCACGATCAGTACGTTTCAGCCAGTATTCTCGAGAGCCATTAAATTGGGCTATTAATGCACCACCATTTCGACCTGAGGCTCCATAACCTGAAATCTTTGCCTCAACGATTGCTATTTTTATATCAGGGGATTCTTTCAACAGATAATAAGCAGTCCAAAGGCCTGTGTAACCTGCACCTACAATACAAACATCGGCATCCACATCGCCCTGAAGCTGAGCCCGCATAGGGATTGGCTGCTCACCGTACATTTGATTGAACCAATGCGACAATAAATTCGGTTGTTCAAACGTTCTAGACATAAATGAATCCAATATAGTGTTTTTAAAAAGTCAAAAACAGAGCAAACCATCATATATTGACGATGAAATCATGTTTTTGGGTAAGCTTCACCTTTCATCGCAGAATCTTTCAAATCATTGAATGAATTATACCTGCCATAACCTAAAATCTTACAACAGTATAGGTTACAAACACTAATCAAACGTTTTTGGCGGTATCCACCATTAGAGGATCATAACAGCTATGTCGGATGTTGTCTGGGTACCTATCATATGTCTACGTTTTCAGGTCTTAGCATTTGCAAATATGTGTGTAAAATTCTGTAAAAAAATGGAATTTCTTTTCCTTTAAAGTGGTATTTTTTTACATACATCCAAAGATGTGAGTTTCCTGATTATGGGGCTAACTATATAAAAGTTTGTTAAAATTAACAATCCTTTAACCAGATCCAAATTGGCCTCACATTTGCTATCTACTATTTGATAATCACTCATATTCACACCATCGACCCATTAGAAGAAAGGTAGAAAGCATGGGCAGTGAGAGGTTCTTGGATCAATTATTATCAGTTTTCGATTTGACAATTTGTAAGCCTTTAGAATTGCCTGAAAGTGAGTCAACACGTGTAATGTTTCAATGTGAAGGTGAGGGGGGTCATAAAGAAGTTCTGGTATCCAATAACGGATTGCCAAAGGATTTGGTCGATCAGGTGACATCATGGTT
>JAQYVK010000407.1 GCA_030145585.1 Desulfatiglandales bacterium
TGGATTTTATTGAAGCGCGGGATCTTCCTGATGCATGGTTTCAATCTGTTTACAGACTATTGGAAGCAGGACGGGAATATCAGATCGATCGGGGAAGTTATGCCGGTCAAAAACGGCTCGAATTCGATTATGTGACCGTCCAGATCAAGCATCCCGGTGTCAGGCCTCTCTTGCCGGATATTCCCCCCGCATTGGGGATTCCAAACCCGGTCGCCGAGGGTTACTTAGAGGAATATCTCCCTTATCTTATGACCTCTGCAAAACAACCGGGGGAGGACTATACTTATGGTCAGTATCTGGAAAGACAGATTGAAGAAGTCATACGCATGTACGTGGAGGAGGGCCATGGGACGAACCAGGCCTACATGACGGTGGGCGAACCGGATGCTATTTTCCTCAACGATCCCCCTTGCCTTAGAGGGATCGACACGCGCATCAAAGAGGATAAACTCCATTTTCTCGTTTATTTCCGCTCCTGGGATCTGTGGAACGGTTTCCCCGCAAATTTGGGTGCCATCCAGCTCTTAAAAGAATATATGGCATCCAGTATAGGGGTGGAGGACGGGCAGATCATAGCTTCCAGTAAGGGGCTTCATCTCTATGACTATGTGTGGGAACTCGCAAAGCTCAGGACCATGTGCGAGAACCCTTCAGCCCTGGCCGCGGGCGAATGTTTGGAATAGTGCTATCCCCTCAGTACTTCTGTTTCGCGTTCGGTCTAACTCAAGCTAAGAGCTCAAAAAAGCCACCACTTCCCAACACGCGGGACTTTAGACAAGTGGTTATATTTTACTCTCCTTCGTCAGAAGGCGCCGTTCGAATGAGAAGCCCCACGCGGGAACGAGGGAAGATTTCACTATGAGAAAGAGAATGAATTGATGAGGATTGATCTCAAAGGGTTGGATGCCCAAGAATTTGAAGAATGGGCGACAAGTCAGGGTCTTGATAAATATCGAGGCCGCCAGATCCGGGAATGGACCTTTAAGAAGCTGGCGGTCTCATTTCAGGATATGACAAATCTCCCCAAAGACATGCGGACCCTGCTGGAAGAAGGAGCGAGTTTGAGTCCGTCTGAAACAGTCAAAATCCAGGTCTCGAAAGACGGTACAAAGAAACTCCTTTTCCAACTGAAGGATGGGCATTACATAGAATCGGTGCTTATCCCGGAAAGGGACCACTCAACATTATGTGTTTCTACGCAAGTCGGATGTGCCATGGGCTGCCGGTTTTGTCTAACTGGAAAACATGGTCTCAAACGTAACATGACGCCCGGGGAGATTTTGGACCAGGTAATACAGGTGAAGCGGGCCATGAATGAACCGGAGCGATTGAGCAATGTCGTACTCATGGGAATGGGAGAACCCCTCGCCAACTACAATGCGGTTACAAAGGCCATAGGTAATCTCATTGCTGAAGACGGCATGAATTTTTCACACCGTAAGGTGACGCTTTCAACTTGTGGGTTGGCCCCCCAAATCAAAAAACTCGGCAAACACATCACGGTGAATCTGGCCGTTTCTCTCAACGCCGCTGATGATATAACACGGAGCCGTTTGATGCCGGTTAATCGGAAATATCCCCTTAAACAACTAATTCAAACCTGCAAGGCCTTTCCTCTTCCAAACCGACGCATGATTACTTTCGAGTATATTCTCATCAAAGGCATAAATGATCGGGATGAAGATGCCACTCGACTGGTCAAATTGCTCTCCGGCATGAGGGCGAAAATCAACCTGATTCCTCTAAATCCCTTGCCGGGCCTGGATATGACTCCGCCAACTATGGAAAGAATCCAGCATTTTCAGAACATCCTCATAGAGCATCACTTCACCACCATGATCCGCCAAAGCAAAGGACAAGATATCTCTGCTGCCTGTGGGCAATTGAGTGGGGAAGAATCAGAATAATTTGAGTCTTCGAAATAAATGTGTTAATTTAAAAAGTTTATGTCTGTTTAGCCAAGATTCTCCAATTTCGCACACCTCTATTGAAAAAGATGGGCATGATAATATGCTCTCATCCTGGAAATAGTTGTGTATTGGAATTTCAAGACTCCTGGATTCCGACTTTTATCCTCCTTTGGAGGATTTGCCGGAATGACAATGTTGAGCGAAAGCCCGTCATTCCGGCGAAAGCCGGAATCCAGAAAGAAACAGTTGGATGACCAACAATGAATCGGATAGCCTCGATGCGTTGCTGTTTAAAATTGGAAATCTTGTGTATTAAGGCTTCACCCTGTTTAGGGGTGTGAAACTATAATACGATATTTGAAAAGGATTAGAAGCCAATGATAGCGTTAAATTTTTCCAAGGGAAACGGGCTCCTGCCTGCTATTGTCCAAGACCACGATTCGGGCAAGATTCTGATGTTAGCCTATATCAATAAAAGCTCCTGGGAGAAGACCTTTGAGACCGGGGAAGCCCACTACTGGAGTCGATCCCGCCAGGAACTTTGGCACAAAGGGGGAACCTCCGGTCATGTCCAGAAGATCAAGGAGATCTATATGGACTGTGATCAGGACACCGTGCTTTTCAAGGTAGAGCAGGTCGGTGGAGCGGCCTGTCACACGGGTTATGAGTCCTGTTTTCACCAAAAGGTGGACACAAACGGAGAGGTAACCGTTGTGGGAGAAAAAATTTTTGATCCAAGGAAGGTGTATAAAAAATGAAGATATTAAAGTTCGGTATTCCTAAAGGAAGCCTTCAAAACTCCACAATTAAACTTTTTGAGAAGTCGGGTTGGAAGATCAGCGCAAATAACGGCCGCAGTTATTTCCCCGATATCAATGATGACTCCATGGAAATTACTGTTTGCAGGGCCCAGGAGATGTCCCGGTATGTGGAAAACGGCACCATCGACGCGGGATTGACCGGGAAGGATTGGATCGAGGAGAATGAGTCCGATGTCATTACGGTGGACGAACTGGTCTACTCCAAGGTTAGTCAGAAACCTGCCCGTTGGGTTATCGCAGTACCAGCTGATTCAAAGATCAAAGAGATCGGAGATTTGGATGGGAAAAAAATCGCCACAGAACTGGTAAATTTTACAGAGAAGTATTTCCGTGAGAGAAATATTGATGTGCAGGTCGAGTTTTCATGGGGGGCCACGGAAGCAAAGGTCGTATCAGGGCTTGCCGATGCTATTGTGGAAGTTACTGAGACGGGAAGCACCATCAAGGCCCACGGCCTGAAAATTATTCACGAGCTGATGCAATCCACGACCCGTTTGATCGCCAATAAAGAGGCGTACAAAGATTCATGGAAAAAGGAAAAAATAGCGCAGATTATCCTTCTCTTAAAAGGAGCCCTCAGGGCTGAAAATATGGTGGGCCTGAAGATGAACGTTCCGCAAGAGAAGTTGGATGATATTATCGGTCTCCTTCCCAGCCTTAATGCACCTACCGTGGCCAACCTCTATCATCAAAAATGGGCCTCCGTGGAAACAGTCGTTGATTCTAAAGTGGTCCGGGACCTTATTCCTCAACTCATAAAGGAGGGCGCTGAAGGAATCATCGAATATCCTTTAAATAAAGTGATTTGAAACGCCTAAGGATCCCTGTGTCTTTTATGGAAATGCAAGTCGACTAAAGCAGATACAATCTCTCACAGAGCTCACAGAGGCACAGAGAATGTTATGCAGTTGAATTATCTTTCATCTCAGGTTATCCAAGCTGCAATTCATGTGCATAGAGAACTGGGACCGGGACTGTTGGAGTCTGTATACCAAAAATGTATGGTCTTAGAGTTGGAAAATATGAAAGTGACAGTTCGAACCGAGGTTCCTCTACCAATTTATTATCAGGGTCAGCGAGTTCATAAGGAAGGTTTTCGGCTGGATTTATTGGTTGAAAATACGATTATCGTAGAGATAAAGTCAGTAGAAAAAGTTCAGGATTTACATAAAAAGCAATTATTGACTTATTTACGCTTAGCAAAAAAACCACTTGGTTTACTGATAAATTTTAACAAAGCGTTGTTGAAAGAAGGAATTAACCGGATAATTAATACGCCAAATGAAGCCACTTGAAGGAAAATCTCCGTGTCTCTGTGTGCTCTGTGAGAAAAAATATGGGTTTCGCTGTATCAAGGTGAGAGTTGGATACATGTACTTCAGAGAAATTCCACCTCTCTATTATTAAAATTAGATTTTCTGATGCAAGGTACTATGAATAATATTACCGACAGGGCTCTTAATATTCCCCCTT
The DNA here is from genome assembly GCA_030145585.1 of Desulfatiglandales bacterium. GTDB lineage: Bacteria > Desulfobacterota > DSM-4660 > Desulfatiglandales > HGW-15 > JAQYVK01. Next base: position 4,205 of record JAQYVK010000407.1, read on the forward strand.
TTATCGTCATGGATGTTCTCGAGAAGGCCCATGAACTTGAAAAAAAGGGACAATCTATTATCCATCTTGAGATTGGTGAGCCCGATTTCCCAACGCCGGAATGTATATGCAGCGCAGCAACCGAAGCGATTAAAGAAGGCCATACCCATTACACACACAGCCTCGGGCTGATAGAGCTGAGGGAGGCTATCTGCCGACACTATGATGAAAAGTATGGGGTCCATGTCACGCCGGACCGGATTATTGTCACCTCCGGCACTTCGCCGGCCCTGTTCATGTTGTTCTCCGCTCTTTTGGGGTCCGGAGATGAAATTATTATTTCGGATCCCCATTATCCCTGTTATCCAAATTATGCCAATTTTTTAAAAGCGAAACCTGTCTTTGTTAGTGTCGAGGAAGAAGATGGCTTTCAGCTTAGAACAGAAGAGATCAAGAAAAAGATTGGCCCGAGGAGCAAGGCTATTATCATAAACTCCCCCTCCAACCCGACCGGTAATTTGCTTTCGCCTGATAGGATGGAAATGATGACTGATCTAGGCCCCTATCTTATCTCAGATGAGATTTACCATGGCCTGGTTTATGGGGAAAAAGAGCACTCCATTCTGGAATTTACAGATAGTGCATTTGTATTGAATGGGTTTTCAAAGGCCTATGCCATGACCGGCTGGCGGCTCGGATACATCATTTCACCGCCTGAATTTGTACGACCCATGCAGAAGATTCAGCAAAACTTTTTTATTTCTGCAGGGAGTATCTCCCAATGGGCCGGTGTGGCTGCCCTTGATAGAGCTGCCGCCGATGTGGAACATATGAGATCCATCTACAACGAGAGACGAAAGTATATGATCCAAAGACTCAGGGATCTTGGATTCGGTCTGCCCGTAGACCCGGAGGGAGCATTTTATGTGCTGGTCAACGCAAAACATCTTTCCCAGAATTCATATGAACTGGCCTTTGAGATGTTGGAGAAGGCCGGCGTAGGAGTCAGTCCCGGTATTGATTTCGGGAAGAAGGCTGAGGGATATCTGAGATTTTCCTATGCCAATTCCCTCGATAACATCAAAGAGGGCCTTGACCGAATCGAACATTTTTTGTCCCACTGAGATTTTCATGGCCAAGGTTATCATGAAGTCGCGACCAGGAGATCGTTCCTACAGATTTTCTTGGTCATGTTCTGGAACAACCAGCAAACAGAAGCATAATGTTTTAACGCGGAAAGAATTAACAGTAATCCGACATGGAAATCACCTTTCTGAAAAGTGCCTTTCAAGAAAAACACTATCCTCCCCAGGATAAACCGGAGATCGCCTTTGCGGGGCGGTCCAATGTTGGAAAATCTACGTTGATCAATGTCCTGGTCAACAGGAAAGGGATCGCCAGAACAAGCTCAAAGCCGGGCCGAACACAGGCCTTAAATTTCTTTTATGTGGAAAATCGATTTTACCTGGTGGATTTACCCGGCTATGGGTATGCTCGTGTACCCCTCGAGGTGAAGAAGTCCTGGGGGAAAATGGTGGAAACATATCTCGTGAAGCGAACCAACCTCAAGGCCGTCATAGTGATTCTCGACATCAGACGAGATCCGGCCAGTGGTGACAAAGATCTGCTCTACTGGTTAAAACAATACGGGGTCCATGTTATCCTCGTTCTTACGAAGGCTGATAAGCTTTCCAAGAACAAGGGTAATGCGAGAGTGAAAAGTATCGGTATTCAATTAGAAGGACTCCCGATAGATAAGCCCGTCATATTTTCCTCTAAAACAAAGGTGGGGAAGGAAGAAATCTGGAAAAGAATAAACGGCATCATCGGGACTTGATTTTTTCGAGGCCATAGGCCTTAATTTTTTTATGGAGATTACTTCTTTCTATCCCGATTGACTCTGCCGTTTGGGAGATATTTCCATTGAACTCTTTTAATTTTTTCGCGATGAAGGCCTTCTCAAAATTGCTCTTTGCCTCTTTGTAAGAGCCTGCCATCAGGCTCGATTCCAATTCTTTTCCCACCCCGGCTTCCCGATTAAAGGGGGCAGGAATGTCGCCGACTTGAATCACTTCTTCCGGTGCCATGATAACGAGTCTTTCCACCAGATTTTTTAACTCTCTCACATTCCCCGGCCAGTGGTATTTTTTTAGGACTGCAACGGCTTCTTCCGAAAATTCCTTGGGTGGCAAATTGGTATGGATGGCAAACTCTTTTAGAAAATCTTTTAGCAATTCAGGAATGTCTTCGACACGCTCCCGGAGAGGTGGCACGGCTATGGGGATGACATTCAACCTGAAGAAAAGGTCATCCCTGAAGGTCCCTTTCGTGATCTCAGTCTCCAGGTCTTTATTGGTAGCGGCTATGACGCGAACATCCACATATATGGTCCTCGATCCTCCTACCCGCTCAAATTTTTGTTCCTGAAGAATCCGAAGGGTTTTGGATTGGGCCTTCAAACTCATATCACCGATTTCGTCCATAAACAGGGTCCCTTCATGGGCGAGATCGAATTTCCCTTTTTTCATCGCACCGGCCCCGGTAAAGGCCCCTTTTTCGTGACCGAACAGCTCACTTTCAATTAATTCATCCGGAATGGCTGCGCAGTTCACTTCTACCATGGGTTTATTGTTTCTTTTGCTCCGACTGTGGATGGTATGGGAAACCAGTTCTTTGCCGGTCCCGTTTTCACCCGAAATAAGCACCCAGGCATTTGTGGGAGCAACGATTTTTATTTGTTCCTTGAGTTGTAGTATGGGCTCGCTTGTTCCGGTGATCGTAGATTTTTCTTTCTGTTTTTCCTTGAGGAGACTGACTTCCTCTTCCAGACGGTTATAATCCAGGGCATTGTTGATGGACAGGAGAACCTTTTCCAGAGATAAGGGTTTCTCGATGAAGTCGTATGCACCGAGTTTGGTCGCTTTTACAGCGGTCTCGATGGTCCCGTGTCCGGACATCATGACCACTTGGAGGTGAGGATAAGTTTCTTTGATCTTGATGAGGGTCTTAATGCCATCCATCCCAGGCATCCAAATATCCAACAAGACCAAATCAGGGATCACCTCATCTATTTTTTCCAGGCCGATTTGTCCACTCTCGGCGCTGAAAACCTCGAAACCTTCATCCGTCAGGATACCGTCCAGCGACTGGATGATGCTCTCTTCGTCATCGACAATCAATATGGTTCTTGCCAATTTATGGACCT
>JAQYVK010000408.1 GCA_030145585.1 Desulfatiglandales bacterium
CCCGAGACCGAGTGCACAAGCATATGGAAAGAAAGGCGTCGTGTATGGGCCCAATGCAAAGATTTCCATGAACGCGACTTCTCCCACGAGAAGGATCGGGTCGGGATGGTCATCTCCGATCATTTCATAAAACGGGGTTTCATTGTGGATGCGTCCCAGTGCGTCACCAATGGAACTGACCCCGGTGTTTGTTGCCCGAACCAAGTCACGACGGGTTTCTACGCTTCGAAGAGTGGCCAACGCCAATGCTTGATGGGGTGCCGTACTGTCTCCAAATAAAGCGTGGTTGGCAAGGGTTATAAGACAATTGGGTTGTTTTAGGGCGACTTGATTAACGGATCCCTGAAAAATGTCTTCATCGTATATGAAAGGGGCAATTCGAAGATTGGCATCTTGAAGCATTCGTGAACCTTGTCCCGTTTCGATATCTGGCCAATATGGGAGTCCATCACGCATCCATTTAGACCAAATATGGGTTTCGTCTTTAAAAGAAATAAACTCGAAAGAAGCCAAGAGCTGATTTTTATCATACATTCCCATCAAACGCCCCGATTCCCCTACCATTGTGGTACTACTGTAGATAAAGGATTTACCGAAGGGATGAGCCGACGCATCAGAAATGAACCGCACATTCCTACCTCCCTTCAATTCCAACGGGTGACTTGGGGCATTTTCACGTTTGAGGCTACGGTCATATATAAATGGAAAGGCGGACTCCGGCCAAATAATCAGGTCTGCTCCTAACTTGCTCAGTTCCCTGGTGGCCTGACGCAATACCTCGATGTATTGCTGTCCGTGGCGCTTTTGATCTGCCATGGACATTGTTCCGAAGTTGGGTTGCACGATCCCGACCTTCATGGTCGGCAGGTCGGATCGCATTTTGGCCACATGTATCGTACGAGCAAAACCCAAACAAAGTATGATGATCACCATCCAGGTCGCCAATTTAACAGATCTTAAAAGAGGGTGCTGTCCAAATAGTGCACCAACACCCTCTGCTATAATGATATTGATCAATACCAATAGTGCAGAGACGGCAGGCGGTCCCCCTAGTTCTGCTAACTGTACCACCGGCCAAACACGCCATACCGTAAATCCTAAGTACCAGGTAAATATCATGGGTATCGCCGCCTCAAGGAGTGCCAAAAACAAAGGAGCAACAATTAACCAACTCAGGTGTAAATACCTGCAGAGAAAGTTGCAGACCATTGCCCAGACGAGCCAAATCGTCCCCTGGTAAGCACTCGCTCCTAAGACGCTAACGATACTCATCTCTTTTGAAAGATGGGCAAATTGCTCAAGGAGCTCAATTCCCCAAAAAAATCCCCCCATATTCACGGCAAACCCGCACGACCAACCGATAATGGCAGCCCTAAGCACGGATGCCTCCCGGATGGCCAGATAGAGAGGCACCAAAGCCATGAAAGCCAGCGGCCAAAAATCAAAAGGGGGCATAGATAAAATAATTAGAGCGGCTGATAATAATGCAAGTCCAATGTCTCGCAAACTTATAAATGAACAATTTATTTGAATTTTATCTCTACTTTTAATGATCATGGTAACGGCCTCTGTTCAGATCTACTGGATTATCCCAACAAGATATGACTATCAAAAGACTGCTCAGTAAAACGTTTTATAAAAGATGTAAACGATTCAGGATAATTTAAAAGTTTAATGGGTTAGGTTAAAGTCAGTTACAAGTAGTAAGAGCAAGAATTAAGGTTGGTTTGTTAATTTGAAATGGACAAAGCTTTATTAATATCTATTTTGGCTCGGAGGAATAAAGTGCAATTAATATACCGCCTTTATTTTATAGAAAAAAGTACATTTAGAATATTAACTTGTAGTATCCATAATGTAACCAAAGATAAGATCCACTTATTTAATTATCTCAATGCTAATGCAGGTTCTGATAATGTAATAAGTATTTTGTTACCCATAAATGTGTAAAAGCTTACTATTATGTGGAAAATAAATTCATACGTTCGGGGAGTTATTTCTACAAGACTGTTTTGTAAACCTTACTTGAAAGCATTTAGATGGAAGTATGTTAGGGCAGGGTATGTGGTATGGAACCTTAAACAAAAATCCATTTCTTTCATTAAATATTTGGAAGACTGCACTTATCTACTGTAGCAATTAATGTTTTTCTTAAAAGGAAGGGTAGATAGAGATATTTTACGACTACTTTACGTCGATTACAATAGCACGTTTTTTTATAGCAGAAGCAGGGAGGATATAATAAATGGCAAAGTGCGGTTTGGTTGCAGGGGTATGGACATGTTTTAAAATTAACTGGTCCGGCAGGATAGAAATTGAATATGATAGGGTAATGGTAAAAAAATACTTTTAAGGATGGGTACTATTTAGCCTCCGAGATAGGCTTTCTGGACATCTTCGTTATTAACGAGGTCCTCTCCAATGCCTTCCATGCTAATCTTGCCGACCTCCAAGACGTAACAATAATCGGCAATGTTTAGGGCCATGCGAGCATTTTGTTCAACCAAAATGATAGTTATTCCATCTCGATTGATATCATGAATGATCTTTCCAACTTCCTCCACAAGAATGGGAGATAACCCCATACTCGGCTCATCCATTAACAGTAACTTAGGCGTCGTCATGAGGGCTCGGGATGTGGCTAACATCTGTTGTTCGCCACCACTTAGACTCCCTGCTGGTTGTGCCCGCCTTGCCTTTAGGACCGGGAAGTGCTCATAGAGCCTTTCCAGATCCTCCTCGATCCCCCTCTTATCCTTTCTCAGATATGCCCCCATTTTCAGATTCTCTAAAACGGTCATGGTCGCAAAAACCCGTCGACCCTCAGGCACATGGGCAATGCCAAGCTTGACAATTTCATGGAGCGACAACCCGACGATTTGTCTACCTTCAAAAGATATTTCACCTGAGGTTGGCTTCTTAAGGCCTGATATGGTCCTCAAAATAGTCGTCTTCCCTGCGCCATTGGCGCCAATAAGCGTGATGATCTTGCCTTCCTCGATGCCTATTGAAATCTCCTTTATTGCCTGCGCCTTTCCGTAATGCACGTTCAAGTCTTTAACTTCAAGCAACATTGGCGCCTGCCCCCTCTCTACCCAGATAAGCCTCAATGACCTCCCTATTTCCTTTAATATCTTCCGGGGAGCCTTCAGAAATTATTTTCCCATAGTTTAAGACGACGATTCTGTCACAGAGACTCATCACCACCTTCATATCATGTTCTACCACAACAATAGTAATCCCTCTGTCTCTCAATTGACCGATGATATTAATCATGTTTTCTGTTTCTTGGGGGTTCATCCCTGTAACGGGCTCATCTAACAATAACAGCTCCGGGTTGCAGGCAAGAGCGACACAAACCCCCAGGACCCGCTGATGACCGTGAGGTAGGTTCTTTGCCAGTTCGTCCTTCAATGAAGCGAGGCCCAAAAACTCCAAAATGTCAAAAGCCTTCTGACGAATATCATTGCTTTCTTTACGAGCTTCCCGGGTATGAAGGAATTGACTTAATAATCCTGATTTGTAGTTCAGGTGAAAACCAGTAAATACATTCTCAAGGACCGCTGACTCCATAAACAGGACCGATTGCTGAAATGTCCGCCCGATCCCTTTTTTTGCTATCTCATGGGCCTTTAAGCTGCTGATTACATCCCCTTTAAAACGTGTCTCACCACTTGTTGGGGGAAAGAAGCCATTGATTAAATTAAATAGGGTGGTCTTTCCTGCACCATTTGGCCCAATCAATCCAAGAATTTCAGACTTATTGACATCCATATCCAAATTATTGACGGCTGCGAGGCCACCAAAATGTTTCGTCAAACCTCTGATTTCCAATAAGGGCATAGACATCCTCCACCGATTCCCTTGTCATTCATTTACCATCACCGATTCTTCCTTTTTTTTACCAAATTTTCCAGCCAACCAAGGCACCCGCTGTGGAATACTCAAAATGCCTCCGGGCAGGAATATGACGATGAGTATGATTAAGATGCTGAAATATATGGGCTGATACTCGTTAGCCACCCGGAGATACTCAGGTAAAAATACCATGATGCCGGCTCCAATGATGGGTCCGGCTATAAAATGACTCAAACCGCCAAGGAGGGCATACATCTGCACATAAATGGAAAGCTGAAAACTAAAGGAATTTGGGACCAGCAGGTTTTGATATTGCGCATAAAAGGCTCCTACCACCCCGGCAAAGAAGCATGCAATGGTTGATGCCGCGAGTCTATATCTATATACGTTAATCCCCTGTGCCTCTGCAAGGCTGACGCTAGAACCTATGGCCGTCCATGCTCGGCCAATCCGGGATTTATACAGGGCGTAAAAAACGACAATATTGAGGATGAGTAGAATCATCACGAAATAATAGTTCGAAATCTTACCGTAGAAAAAAAACGAACCAATAGAGGCACTCGGGATGTCCAATATCCCCTCCCATCCGCCAAAAAATTCCACGGTGCCCAGCACTTCCATAATGATGAAACTAGAAACGAGACTCATTCCAAAAAAAACCAATGGTCCTGCCCTCAAGGCGGCGGAAAAAATAATGAAAGCAAAAAATGCCGAGGCGATGCCGGATAATGGCAGGGTCCACCAAAATGACAAGTCCGTCCTCGTTACCAACAGGGTGGATGTATAGGCGCCTACGGCAAAAAATCCGGCTTGACCACAGCTAATGAGTCGGTTTTTCCACATCATGCTGAAGCCCATGCCAAGAATGCTGTATATGGCCACGTAAATAATAAGGTGGAGAATGTAATTGCTCCGGATGATAAAAGGAAGAAGGAGTAATAATATCAGTGCAATGGTCATGAACGGGATCTTATTACCGGCTTTCATATGAGGCCCTCGTTACTCTGGGATAGCCAGGGGACGACCGAGCAGACCGCCTGGTCTAAAGAATAGAATCGGTAACATGCAGAATAAAAGTGCCAATTCATTGTAGCTGCCAATCAGTTGATACCCAAAACTCTCTATTAAACCGATGATAAAAGCCGCAAGCAGGGCTCCAGGCATGCTTCCCATGCCCCCAATAATGATCACGAGAAGAATCTTGACGAATATGCCGTGTCCCATATCAGCAGTAGCCCCAAATACGGGCACGATCAAGGCGCCTGCTATACCCGCAAGGCCACATCCCAATGCCATGGTAAAAATGAAAATTCGGCGTGAATTGATGCCTTGCAGCCCTGCCACTTCCTGATCCTCGGTAACAGCGCGCATCGCCTTGCCAACCTTTAGTTTCAAAAAGTAATGCAACAGGATAATAAGGACGATGCCCATAAATATCAAAAGTAGTTTATCGTTGTTTAAAATAATTTCCCCGAGTTCCAGGCGGCCTTTCACCACCGGATACATAAAACTGTCCGTCTTTCCAAATGTAATTACCGCCGTCTGTCTGAGGATTGTTGCAAAAGCGATCGTGGCTAACACGGTATGGAAAAATCCCCCATAAGTGTACCGGATGATCACGCGCTGTAAAATGACCCCCAGAAGGGCCATCGCCAATAAAGCCGCAATGATCCCAAACACATAAGGGAGGTGGAGAGTCTCACAAACACCGAAGGTAACGAAGGCGCCCAGCATATAGAATTCACCCTGGGCAAAGTTGAATATCTTCATGGTCCCCAATACCAGGGTAAATCCTGAAGCGACGACAGCATAGATTCCCCCAATGGCAAGGCCATTAATCATACATTGGAAAAATAAGGCTACATCCATTTGTCAATCCACTCCCTTACTGAGGTTTCTAAACTTAATTGTCACTTTCTCCTCTATCTACCCCCCGTTGCTTGACGGGGGGTTGGACAGGGGAGGGGGGCAGGAATAAGGATCATAGGCCTTACAATTATCTATGGGTTGCCATATATCTTTGACAGGCCGTAAGCCGATATTGTTTTACTGTAGTTCTCCTCAATGGATACTTTCTTTAAAATTTCAAATTTGCCATTCCTAATGATCCCCGGATACTGTTCACTCACAGAATCGCAAGTTCTGGAATTTTTCTTATCCGGCCTTGCCACAAACTTGCCCTTGGAATAGAGTGTGGAATATTCCATGCCATCAAGGGCTTTTGCCAAATCATCCACATCAAGGCTGTCGGCCTTCTTTATCGCTTCCATTAAAATAAACCAGCCGCCTATCCAGTTCGTGGCATCTGTCTCCCAAATACCATACTTCTTTTCATAGGCATCGCAGAGATCAAGAACCCATTTTTCTGTGCGGTATTGACGCGGGTCTTTAAAACCTCCAACCGCCCCTTCGATGGCTTGTGGGCCTACCTTATTCACAATGTCTTCATAGGCATCAGCCATATTGTTAAAAATTTTACCCCCCTTGTACCCGACATCATAAAGAGCCTTGGCCATAAGCAGGCTTGGTGCCCCTCCCCGGGTCGCTCCCGTGTCAACAAAGCCGGGATTTAGAGATTTTAATTTTGTTGCAAAAGGGGTGTAGTCGGTCGTTCCCCTTTTATAGAACAAATTATCCAATGCCTTGATTCCGATGTTTTTGTACGTCATTAAATTTTTCTTCGTGGCCCCCCGACCCGTAATATCGTCCGGATTGATCTGGACGATGGTCATGGGCAGGCCTCTTCTTTTGAATTCATCAAAATAGGCAAAATTCTGACCCGCCATCCAGAACAGGGAGGGGGATCTGTAATAGTAATGCCATTGAGGATCCATGGTCACTTCGGTCATGCCGTTGCCGATCTGTAAGACTTTATTTATTTCAGCCACCTTTAGGGTGGCCACGATGGGCGCAGATCCCCACTGACAAATGATGTGCTTGACTTTATCCTGGTAGATGAGTCTCTCGGCGGCCGCGCGACCCGTATCCGCGCTATATTCATCGTCATATGAAATGATTTTAACGTTGTATCTCTCTCCCTTGACCCTCAACCCGCCTGAGTTATTCAGGCGTTCGGCAAGAAGTTCGAGCCAGTTCTTAATCTGAATGCCTTCTTTCGCTTTCAAAGGGACAGTATTGCCGATTTTTAACACCTTTGGGGCTGCTTCAGCAAAACCATTGACCATTGGCAGTGCAACAAGACTGAGCCCCAACCCAATTACCAATAAAACCATTAATCTTCTCATTTAGATGCCTCCTTTCTAGATGCCTATAAGGTTAAAAATGGATTGGCAAAACCTCAATTTCGCCTAACTTGG
>JAQYVK010000409.1 GCA_030145585.1 Desulfatiglandales bacterium
ATGCTAAAAGGATTCGTTTGAACATTTCGCACCTCCCCCTATTTATGTCTGTTAGTCAGCTTTTCCGGCAGGAAGCTATTTCGGCACGGTAAGGTTTCGAAACTGAGGGCTGCGGTGAGGATTTTGACCGGAGTCAAAGTCCTCTGAAATGATCCGGTGGACTTAATCATCTATTCTGAATTCAAAGCTGAGTTGTCTTATGCCGCCATCTCGTATATGGTGCTGGCAGATTTACCGCAACTATACCTTTTTCGAGCAACCATAGTCAAATGATATTTCACCGATAATATCGGCACTGCATAGCGACAGTTGCGTTGAAATCTTATTCAGGTATGCATCGCGATTGATTGATTCCGGGTTGTGGACGATGACGCAATCCCTAACCCGGATAAACCGGAATTGAAAATTGAAGATTGCAAATTGAATATTCAATCGAAAATATTCAATCCTATGATGATAGCGAAAATATCCCAATGCATTTTTTTTGCCACAAAATGCACAAAAATAATTCATAAGCGCCTAATTGTTTGTGTCTTGGTGCCTTTGTGGCTATTCTTTCCGTTTTATCCGGGATGGGTCTTTCTATTATATAGAATGATTATAACTAGTTCGGCAAAGGAACAATAACCTTAAAATCTGTCTCTTCCAATTTTTTCAGTGTCTCTTTAATGACTTCAGAAATCAATTTATGGTTGTGGGCGCCAAAGCTGCCATCTTTGTCTATCATAAAGAGGTTCCACGCGGCTTTCGCAATAATCTGGCCTTGAACTGAGTCAAGCAGTCGGAAACCTTTCGACTCAATGACATCAAGAGACGTAAGGTAGGACTTGCCGTTCACCTTGACCTCTATGACCTGACGTTCATACAAGTAACGGATATTGACGTCGGAGATCCTGCCCTCGGAGAAAGACGTATAGTCCTTTTCAACTTTCTCATCCTCATTCATATTCAGCAATCTGAATTTTCCGGCATCTATACCGGTCTGAGCGAAGTCAGTGATCGCCGTATCGATAGTCGCTTTTAATGTTTCTAATCCCCATAACACACTGTATTTTACATCCATGGGATCGAATTCTTTGTGACACGCGTAACAAATCTCAAATGTTGCCTGAAAGGAATGGTCGGTTGGATGTCTTTGTTTGTAGGTCGACCCCATGTGACAGGCTGTGCAGGTATTGTAAATGGCATTTACGTGATACGCCGGGTTCCCTGTTTTTACGAAGAAAAAGTTCTCTCCCATGAAAATATCCGCCTGGTTTGCCTTGTGGGGTGCACGGGCGGATTTCATCACAGGCGTGGTGGCGTCGTTTGTCAGTCCTTGTCCGTTGTTATGACAGACCATACAGATCGCGCCGCGCCCAACATTCCCAATCTTGAATCCTCCTAACAGTGCGCGTGGTTTACTTTTGAGACGAAGCATCGGATCATTTCCACCGGTACCTTTGGTCATCTCGGTCTGAGGATCATGGCACGCGATACAGGTCGGGGCAAGGGCCGTCTCGTCTTCTAAGATCGTTGGCATGAAACCACCACCCGAGGAGTTAACTGCGCTCCGGAACGGTGTGAAGCCTTCTCTGGCCCACTGGATGAAACCTTGAGAAGTGTGGCATACAAGGCACTTGGCATTGCTGGGGTTGGCCATAGCCCCAGAGTTTATTTCATTCGCAAGTTTATGGTTAGCATGTGGACTTTTCTGCCATTGCTGAGAATAAAGGAGGTCTCGAGCAACGGATTCTGACGGCGCCTGCTGCGTGGTTGTCTCGTTACCGGCGTTAAGATTCGATACCGGAGTGAATACATAAAATATGAGAAATAGGAAACAAAACCTTTCAGACCACATCGACTACCCCAGCCCTTTCCTGCACTTCGTCACCCCGCCAGTCCGATGTTATTTTTGCAAACTTCAGGCCTAAACCGGACATTTTGGCCGTGACTCACGAAACAAACGATTAGACCTGTAAAACAGGCCCTTACGTCACATCTCCAGAAAAGATACCATCGACTTAATTCGACAGATCTGTCGATTGTGATTTTTATTCCGACATTCCTTGCCTTATCCACCAACGCCCTTGGCTACCGCCCTTTTGACCATCTTCCCGCCGACCATCGTCGACAAGGGTCTTATGAATTTATATTCATTATCAGGAACCGTCAAAAAGCTCCGGTCGAGCATTTATTTCCAGCGCGGCCACCCACACACAGAGCTCTGACGAAACTATTCAGTTTGATGGATGAATCCTCCTTAAGGTTTTGATGAATTCGTGTCACTTTTGAGGGCGTCAAAGATTTTGTGACTTTTTTTAGACTTTTGGGGCATATTTACATAAAATCCGACAACGGACCATTCCGGTTATCATTTAATTCTGTTTTACTAAAAACTTGGATATATCAGCTTTTGAAATTAGCGACGAGGCAAGCCGCTTTCTTTTTGAAATAATGAGAGGGAAGAGGCGCAAATTCCCTTTCCGATTGGAATTAACTCCAGGTGGCTGCTCATGGCTATCTTTTGGTTTGAGTTTCAGTAAAAAAATGGTGAACGACGCTGTGTTCAGAATCGGGGGTCTCACCTTCCTAATCGACAGAGCCTTGCTCGATGAGGCAAAACCTATCAGAATTGATTACGCACCTGATACATCAGGGGCGAAAATTTCCATAGTTTCGAACTTGAGGTTTACCGCTTCATGCTGGGGTTGTTCTACCGATTGCAAAAATGACTTCACAAAATGAACTATCCCGTCGCAGAGCTTCTGGGTATCATCTGAAGTAATCAAAGCAGACATTATTCGTAATGAGCGCAGCAGGTACTTACCGTTTTTCAGGGCCCGTCTTCCGAGGCTGTACACCAAAATTACTGAAGAGTATTGACTCTTGAGTAATCTTAGTTTTAGTGCCGGCAGGCTTGAAGCATCCCCGCGCTTCCGGGCGCGGCATTTTAGCGAAGGAGAGCAAGTAGGGTGGGTAAAGCTAAGATCTGATCCGTCTTCAATTATTTCAATTTCAACCAGTGGAAGAAAAGGCCGAGTCCCCATCCCAGTAAAGGGAAGGGGAACCACCAATTGAAGGGGCTTGTAATGAGGTTGATGAAGATCAAAAATGCATTGACGCCTACATAAATATACAAATGGTTGTAGAAACGGACGCGCGTCTCGGCCTTAATCTCTGCGTACTTAATCCCGTCAACACTTCCCCTCACTTGCGGATCCAATCGATCTAACTCCTTTTGAAGAGCCCGCTTTCGCATGGCCTCACACGCGACCGGTGAAAAAAAAGAATTCCTCAGCCAGTGCAGATAAAGGACCAGGCCGATAGACGCGACCGGGTATATGAACCACCAGTCTCCGAAAGAGGTCAAGGCATTAATGAGAAAAAGAAAGCAAGCGAATCCAAGGAAAACCCGAACCTGTTTGCTGTGAAGCAGATTTTTAAGCGCCCTTCGTCGTTCCGGGCTTTCCTTCATGTCATCTGCAAAGGACTGAATCCTGCCCTTTATATCCTTGAAGGTCTCACCAAGCTGTTCGTCCTCTTTCATGTCTTTGGCAAAATCTTTTAGACGGTCTTTTACCCGATGAAACGAATGCTCAAAGTGTTCCCCGCGGGAATGATCTCCCCTTTGCCGATGTTCTCTTTTAGTTTCCTGACGTTCCGGTTTCTCTTTTCGCCTGGTTTCACTCTCCGGCTCTATCACGACCCGATAGGCGTGGAGGGGTTTGCTGATATTCTTGACCATCTGTTCCCCGAGGTACTCGTACCCCAAAGGCAGTTTACTTTCTATCTGATCATAAGCCATTCGGGAGATACAAATCCCTCCTGGATCTGCTAGGGTCTCCAGTCTTGCAGCGATATTGACCCCGTCCCCATAGATGCGATCCCCATCCTGGATCACGTCGCCGATGTTGATACCAACTCGAAATTGCATTTTGCGGTGCTCTTGGAGATCGGCATTGCGGGCTTTCAACTCCTTCTGGATTGAGACGGCACTCTGCATGGCATCCACGACACTGGAGAACTCGGCCAGGACATTGTCCCCGGCAGTATCCACAATCCGGCCCCTGTGCTGTCGGATGAGTGTGACCATCACCTCGCGGTAGGTCGAGAGTATGTTGACGGTGGCCATCTCATCATCTCGCATCATCCGGCTGTACCCGGCTACATCGGCGATGAAGATAGCCGTCAGTTTTCGTTGAGCCTGTTTCTCATTCATGGGCCTGCCTCCGGCAATGAGAGCGACCATCCAACCGCAAACGGGCCGGATGGTGTGGTTGAGCGGAACATTTTGGCTCTTTCACATCATATTGAACGAATTCAGAGGAATTGACTCATTTCAGGATAAAATAGCTTTATTTAAAAGGTTGTTCAAGCGGAAAATTGATCCAACTCGAGATTAAGATGATCTCATGGACACCCTGGATCTCCCCGTGGGACGGGATCTTCGAGGGGCATCCTCCACTCTTGCTCAATTAGGGTGAAAGATGTAGAAATAATCTTGTCTCTTCGGTAATATTACACACAATGCTATCTATGGAGAAGAGAAAATGAATCATGCCGGCGAAAAGAAAGTCCATGTCCTCCCTGC
>JAQYVK010000410.1 GCA_030145585.1 Desulfatiglandales bacterium
TTTGGAAGATCTTAAGGGCCGGGTGTTCGCTTTCACCGATCCCAATTCCAACACGGGGAAATTGGTGCCCACTTATTGGCTATCGCAAATGGGTGAGAGGCCGGAAACTTTTTTTGGCAAGACCATTTATACCTACAGCCACGACAATTCTACCCTTGCTGTGGCCAGGGCTCTGGTGGACGGGGCCGCAATCGACGGTCTCATATGGGAATACTATCACCAAAAGAATCCTGTCTTTACAGCAAGAACGAAGATTATCAAGAAATCTGATCCCTACGGCATTCCACCCTTTGTGGCGTCCAAAAATCTGAGTCAAGGATTAAAAACGCGGATCCGGCAGTTGCTTCTTTCCATGCACGAGGAAGCGGAAGGGGAGAGCATCCTTTCCGAATTGATGATTGATCGCTTTGTGGCCCCCAGGGAGGAATGGTATGACAGCATTCGGCAGATGCTCTCAGGGCTAAAGCACGGTTGAAAAGGAGAGACAAGTGAGAAGTCTGAGAGGAAAATTACTTCTGGCCGTTTCGGTCCTCGTCATCGGAAGCGGCCTGCTCATCTCTTTCCTCGTTACCCAGCGTTACAGCAGCAGTCTGTTCGAGACCATGGTGGCTCAGGCTGAAAATATGGCACACGCGGTCGCTCTGGAAGCCACGGAAAAGGTGCTGATCAATGATCTGGTCGCTCTTCAGAAGATGTTGGACCACCAGATACGCAGCAATACGACGCTCGCCTACTTATTTGTTGTTAACGAAGACCGGGTGCTGGCTCACACCTTCACCCAAGGCATCCCGGTCGAACTCATTAAGGCGAACGGTGCGCGCGAAATCGGTCAGACCGAATTTAAGGAAATAGCGACGAAGCAGGGTGAGCGATTTATCGATATCGCATGGCCGATTTTCGAAGGAAAGGGGGGGGTTTTACGTCTCGGATTTTCAGAAAAACCGCAAAAGAGACTGGTCACCAAGCTATGGTTTCAGATGAGCGGGCTCACGTTGATCATCCTTTTGCTCTCACTGACAGGGGCCCACCTCTTTGTTAGAAGACTGATCCGGCCCTTGTCGGAATTGGCCCTGGCAACAAAAAAAATTGAAAAAGGTGAGGCGAATGTGAGAGTGCGGGTTCAAGGGAATGATGAGGTTGGAAGATTGGCCGCTTCATTTAACCATATGGTTGGCCGGACAGAGGATTATACTCGCAGGCTGGAAGAACAAACCATGGAACTGGAACGGGCCTACGACCAGACCAAGACCTTTTGCGGTATCGTGCAGGAGATTGGTGCCTTGCGCAGCTTGAGTGAAATCGGGTCCTTTCTAATCGTGAGATTTCAACAAATTTTGAAGTGCTCCCACATGGTCCTTTTGGTATTCAACGGCAGCAGGGACATTCTCTTCGTATTGTCGGCAAATCAAACGAAGACCCTAAAAGAACCGGAGGCTATCCAGTCCATCGTGGCCGTTCTGGGGGGGCTAAATAAAGTCACTTTCACCAAGGAAATAGCCTGCGAACCCCCGCTCTTTCCCCATGATTTTCAAGAGGCCGCTCGCCAGGCCGTCATCCCTTTAAAATATGAGAATCAACTCTTAGGCGGGTTGGTTATCGCCTGTCCGGGGGATTGCCGGTGTAACGTCAAGGAAGTGGATGCCGTGGAATTGATTTTGGCTCAGGCGGCGGGCGTCATCAACCGGGCAGTTTTACAGGAAGAAGAAATGGCTCATTTTCAGAGCCGTTTGGAGGCCACAACGGAATTCAACGGAATCATCGGCAAAGATCCGAAGATGCAGGTGATCTACAAGCTTATCGATGACATTGCCCCAACGGATGCGACAGTTCTCATAGCGGGGGAGAGCGGGACGGGCAAGGAGCTGGTAGCCCGCGCCATTCACCAAAGAAGTCCAAGAGGCGAGGAGCCTTTTATCGTGATCAATTGTTCCGCCTATCCGGCCACCCTTCTGGAAAGTGAGCTCTTTGGGCATGAAAAAGGGGCCTTTACCGGGGCCATCCGCCAAAGGGCCGGACGTTTCGAACAGGCCAATGGTGGGACGGTATTTCTGGATGAGATCGGCGAGATTCCCCCATCGGCCCAGATTAAACTCCTTCGAGTCCTCCAGACGCAGAAATTTGAGCGCCTGGGGGGTGAGAAAACCCTCAATGTTGATGTGCGTATACTGGCAGCGACCAACAAAGATCTCCTTCAGGAAGTGAAGAATGGACAATTCAGAGAAGACCTTTTTTACCGACTCAATGTGATTCCCATTGTTTTACCGGCGCTCAAAAAAAGGCGAAATGACATCCTCTTGCTGGCTCAATATTTTCTGCGCCAGTACACGGCAGAACAGGGCAAGAAGGTCGAGGGGTTCAGTTCGGAGGCCATGAGACTGCTCCTGGATCATTCCTGGCCAGGGAACGTGCGCGAACTGGAAAACAGTATCGAGCACGCCACAGTGCTCGCCAAAGGTGAGCGGATCAAGATCTCAGACCTGCCTTCGGCCCTTCATGATGCATTCTCTTCCTCCGGCCCTGACGCTGCCGGGGCGCATGGGACCCTCATGGAAACAGAGCGTGTATTGCTTCAGGATGCCTTAGAGGAGTGCAGCTGGAATAAAAAGCAGGCGGCCGAGCGTTTGGGTATCAGCCGAAGCACCCTTTATGACAAGCTCAAAAAATATCAGATCACCAAACCCACCACACATTAGGAACCGATTCTTTAGTTTGCTCACCAATAGTCCCCTCATAAGCCCAATGAACCACCCAACCCCAATCGGATAAGACGAAGCAGGCGAAAGCCCACTTTCAATGTCCAGATGGGATAATAAGTGTCCGAATTTTGTACACGGAGAACTGCCTGGATTTACAGCTAAATGTCGATAATGAAAGTTTTTGTGTATAATATCCATACAGACGGCTTCGGGTCATTACCTTTTCTTTGGTCAAGAAAATGGTTTGTTTCATAACGGTTTCATCATGAGGCAAGAATGATAGAAAAAATACCTTTTTGTTTCAGGGGGTTAAATCAACCCATCACACATTTCACAATTTCATCTTCAAATATATCTTCTCTGCCACGTTCTTGGTACAACCTTTGCTACAATGTGGCACCGGAATGGGGGAAGCAAATCAAATCGTAGATTTTTGGGAGAGCAGGATCTACATGGAAAAGAAGATCCTGGTTTTATATGCCGATGTAACAAGTTGCCAGGAGCTTGTTGAATTGCTGGAAGGACGACAATATGCCACGACCTCGATTCATGTCCTGTCGGATCTTGAGGGACACCTTGAAGAAGGGGGTTATCTAACCGTCATTCTGGATATCGATTCCGTTCCGGTGGACAACCGTGTCATTCGCGAATTAACCATAAAATATCCTGAAGTACATTTTCTATGCACATCAAAGGATCGATTTCACCCTGATTTGAAAGATGCCATTTGCTACCACATTTATGCGTGTCTGGCCAAACCGGTTGATCCTGATGAAATCTTTTTTTTATTAAGGAGTATTTACGAAGATGATACAGACCCTAATAAATAAGAGGAGGCAAGGGACCCTGTTTTTATTTGTCATTCTCCTCATGGCAACGGTAGGGGGCCTGAGCTTTTTCAGCTCAGCGTCAGGAGACGAACAGAAGGAAGTGTATAAAGCCGAGTTACTTAAACGGGAAATTCCTAAACCCCAGCCCTTTTGTGGTTATTGTCACATCCTGACTTATCCAAATGTCGTTCAGAAAGGCTTCGAACTCTGGAAAAAGGGGAAACACAACCAGGTAGGGTGTGTGGAATGCCATTACCCGCCGCCGGCTAAAGGAAAGAAAAGAAATGGGCAGCTCGGGGTTTTAGAAGCGGATTTTGCAAACAAACACATCCCGAAAAAGCCCCCGGAGTATTTTTCCTTTATCGAGTTAGCCGGCAAAATAGTCACGACGAAACCGAGGATCTTGGATGCAAACTGCATGACGGCCAAATGCCACGGCAACCCGGATGACACGTTCAAAACCAAAAAGATTCGGTTTACCGAAAAAGTGAGCTTCGTCCACCAGACCCATCTGGAGAAGAAGAACCAGATCGAGGGCATGCAGCTCAACTGCACCAGTTGCCACCAGCATGAGACCGATAAGAAAAAATTCGAGGTAACCGAGACCAGCTGCCATGTGTGCCATTTCACCAATGCCAAGTTCAACCAGGGCAAGGCCAGATGCGATCTCTGTCATGAGATGCCCAAAAAGCCGATCCAGACTTCCGGTGAGAAGCCTATTACCCACGAGATTCTCAAAAAAGCCAAGGTCTCCTGCGCCAGTTGCCACATCGAGGTCATTCAGGCGGCCGGTGGCGGAGAATACGAGGCCTTCTTCGAGAACGGCGAACTCAAGACGGCCATGATCCTGGGAGCCGGTCGGATAAAAGAGGGGAACTGTTTTAACTGCCACGACGGGGCGAAAGATCTCAAGGAAAAGAGTAACAAGAAACTGATGCACGAGAAGCATGTGACCATAAAGAATGCCCGCTGCCTGGATTGCCATCAGCCTATCATGCACGCAAAGGCAGACAAGGAGCGGCCAGCACCCGGGGACAAGACCGAGGGTGAATTAAAACAGGTCAGGCATGACCGGATCGTGTGGGAAGGCTGTGCGGCCTGCCATCCCGAACCCCACCGCTACCAAAGTCTCTTGGCCGCGGGGCTCAAACGGGAAGGGGTCCTGAGTTCGCCCGATCCAATGCACAGGGCCCGGACAAACTGTTTCGGATGCCACACGGAAAAGGGGTTTACGGACAAAGGGGAGAGGGTCCTGAGGGCATCCGGAACGACATGCGTACGTTGCCACACCGAGGGCCACGATAAGATGCTCAAGGACTGGAAGAAGGAATTGGGCGAGGAGGTGGAGTTCGCGAAGGATGTGGAAAAGGAGGCCCTGGAAGCCCTGACAACATCTAAATCGAAGCTTTCCCAAGCCGAACTGACAAAGGCGATGACGATGCTGGAGGAAGGTCGTGAGAACCTAAACATCGTCCGGTATGGCAACGGGGTCCACAACAAGAAGTACTCCATCATGCTTATCGACGCAGCCATAACCAAATTTGAAGACCTGATGGATCATATCGAAGATAGCAAACAATAACAGAAAAAAGGAGGGTATTATGAGCGAAAATGTGAATGTTGGAAGACGTCAAGTGCTCAAAGGAGCAGGGGCTCTTGCCATTGGGGCCGCTGCAGGTCTGGTGCCTGCAGGCAAGGCTTTTGCAGCTCGCGGCAACGCTCCAAGGTGGGGCTTTATCGTGGATCTGCGGCGTTGTACCGGTTGTCGGTCGTGCACCGTCGCCTGCAAGGCCGAGTACGACGTGCCCTTAGGCGCCTTTAGGACAGCGGTCTACGAGGAAGTCCAGGGCAAATTCCCCAACGCCGAAAAGCAGTTTTTACCAAGGCTGTGTAACCACTGTGAAGGCAACCAAGAGGATAAGATTCCTCCCTGCGTTAAAAACTGTCCGGAGTATCCCAAAGACCGACGGGTGTTCAATACTGCCGACGGCAAAAAGATTCGCTACCGCGGTGGTGCGACTTATAAGCGGCCTGATGGTCTGATCCTGTATGACAACGATCTCTGTGTCGGCTGTGGAAAGTGCATCGAGGCATGCCCCTACGGCGCTCGTACCTTCAACAAACGTCTCATTGCGGGCAAGGACGCATCAAAAAACGGGATTGCCAAGTGCTCGCTTTGTCAGCACCGAGTAGACCAGGGGGTTGCACCGGCGTGCGTCAATATCTGCCCGCCCAAGGCAAGGATTTTCGGGGATCTGAACGATCCTGGAAGCGAGGTCTCCAAACTGGTCAAGGAGTTCGGGCTTGAGAATAAGCGCAACGAAACAACCCTTCTTCCGGCCGAAAACACGGTTCCCATGCTTTACTACATTGATCCTAAAGGCTCACTCACAAAGCTGGCTTCAGCCAAAAAGAAGTTCATGGGGAACGAAGCCTGGGTAGATCAGATTAGCTAATTTAGAAAGGAGGAATAAGAATCATGAGAGATATAACGCGTCGTGATATTTTTAAGCTCGGTGCAGTAGGCGCCGCAGTCATAGCTACCGGAAAGGCGTTCAGTTCACAGGCCTTGGCCGGGGATATCGTGGAAGGGGGAAAAGATTTTTCACCAAAAACAGGGGTCGAAAGAACCATGATCCCATCGTCCTGTTGGAGCTGTGTGACCAGAGATCCTATGATCGGCTTCGTAGAGGATGGAAGGCTCGTCAAGCTGGAAGGGCAACCCAATTCCATCCGAAGCAGGGGTAAGATCTGCGCCAAAGGGGCTGCCGGTATCAACCAGCTCTACGATCCGGACAGGATTCTCTATCCCATGAAGCGGGTCGGTAAACGGGGTGAAGGCAAGTGGAAACGAATCACCTGGGATGAAGCCTTGACGGAATTGACGGCCCGCCTGAAAAAGGTGCGTGACGATGGCCACCCGGAAAAATTTATGTTCCATTATGGCCGAATGAAGGCTTCATCCAGCAAGATTGTGAAAGCCTTCCTCAGCGCTTACGGAACCGGCACAGTCGGCAACCACACCTCCATCTGTGAGGGGGGCAAGTGGACGGCCCAGGAACTGACCTGGGGTGCACACTATGACAACTGGGACTTCGACAACACCAAATACGTGCTCAATTTCGGTAGCGGTGTCCTGGAGGCCCATACCAACCATATCCCCACTTCCCAAAGGCTGGTGGAGGCCATGGTTGATCGGGGTGTGAAAATGGTCACCTTTGATGTGAGGATCTCCAACACTGCGGCCAGGTCTACGGAGTGGGTCCCCATAAAACCGGGCACCGACGGTGCGGTGGTCCTGGCTATGTGCCGGGAGGTCATGGAAGCCGGCCTTTATGACAAAGCCTTCTTTCCATTCATCAAGGCGACGGATAATCCAAATGCCTCAACCGATGAAAAAGTGGCTGCCTTAAAAGCCCACCTTGCCAAGTATACGCCCCAATGGGCGGAAAAGATCAGCGGGGTCCCGGCAGCTAAGATCAAAGCCACCGCCCTGGAATTCGCCCAAAATAAACCGGCTTGCGTGATCAGTTATCGGGGCGCAGTCGCACACTATAACGGCAACGACACGGAGAGGGCCGTTCAGATGCTTGGAGCCATCACCGGCAACATCGACAACCCAGGGGGCCGGTGCCATGGGGTGGGGGCGAAATGGAAGTCCCCCAAAGGACCAAAAGGACCCAAGGCCAAAAAGCTGAAGATCTTAGACGGGTTCAAAGGGGCTGCCGCCTACCCGACCCATCATTCGAACCATCAAATCCTTAAGGTGATCAAGGACGGAAAAGCGGGAAGGCCGGACATCTACATGTGGTATTGTTACACCCCGGTCTATGCCAATGGGGAGTGTCAGGAGAATATCGACATCCTCAAGGATGAGAGCCTCATTCCCTATACGGTAGCCGTGAACGCATATTATGATGAATCAACGGCCTTGGCGGACCTCATCCTGCCCAATCCTTCTTATCTGGAGTGGTGGGATTGGGAAGACATGGTTTCCCCAACCCAGGTCCCCGAATACTACATCCGTCAGCCTTTCGTTAAACCTTTAGGCGAGAGCCGCGATTTCAAAGACGTGGTGTGCGATCTGTCCAGCAGATTGGGATTCCCGCTCGGCTTTAACTCGGCGGAGGAGTTCGTGAAGAAGTCGTGCGAGATGACACCGGGCATCAAGGCGGCCGGTGGCTTTGACTTTATGAAAAAACAGGGTGTCTGGCACGATCCCAATGCCAAACCGAAGTTCGACATGTATAAGAAGAAGGTAAAAGCAGACGCACTTAAAAAAGCAGGCGTTATCTTTGATGACGCCACGAGCACCTACTGGAACTGGAAGAAGTCCGGAGCAAAAAGCGAGGCGGAAGCCAAACAGAAGGGTTATACCAAAACCAAAAATGCCTACAAGGGTTATGTGGGTCTGAAAGTGGGCAACGACGTTTTCGCAGGGTTCAAACCTGACAAGGTCAACAAGTCGGGATTTTTCGAGTTCTATTCCGAGCTCTTGAAGATCAAGAATTTCCCTGCTCTGCCGACTTATGTGCCCATTCCAGAGCATGAGAAGATGGGTCCGAATGAGCTTGTTTTGACCACCTACAAGGTCCCGGTCCATATTCATGCCCGCTCGGCCAACTGTAAGTGGTTGACCGAGATCTATCATGACAACCCGGGCATGATAAACACCGAAACGGCCGGGCGCTTGGGAATCAGTGACGGCGACAGGATCAAGGTCAAATCGGAGGTGGGCGAAATTACGACCACGGCCAATGTGACAGAAGCGGTGGTACCGGGAGTTATTGCCATCTCTCATCATCTTGGTCACTGGGAGTATGGCCGTTATGCCTCAGGCAAGAAGGCGCCCATGGCTGGAGATGACGATCCGGATCTCAAGCTCAAGTGGTGGGATACTTATGGTGTGCATCCGAACTGGATCATCCCGAATAAGCTGGATCCCATTAATGGTCAGCAACGCTGGATGGATACGGTGGTTACTGTCAAGAAGGCCTAGAAAAGGCCGCCGAGGAGATCCGGGTGAGTCAAACAAACGACCGTGAAAACAGGGACGTGGCCAGGCAAAGGAGCCATATTTACGGGCTCCTGGCCACGTTCTATCGTCAAGAAGTGACGTCAGACTTCCTGAGGCAGATCAAAGCCCCCCAGTTTCTGGGGGTCTTCTCTGACTTGGGGTTGGAAATGGGCCAAGACCTATTTCAAAAGTCTGAGGAATCCGTCCTTGAGGAAATGTCGGTAGAGTATGCCAGACTGTTGTTAGGTCCGGGCAGACATATCTCCCCTCATGAGTCTGTTCATCTTCCTGAGGAAGAAGGCGGAACAGGTCAGCTTTGGGGGAAGCCGGCTGTGAAGGTGAAAAAATTTATTGAGGCCTCAGGGCTTGAGTATAAGTCTGAGTACAGCGGTCTGCCTGACCACATTAGTGTTGAGCTAGAGTTTATGCAGCATTTGACCTTACGAGAGGCACAGGCCTGGGAAGAGGACGGGAGAAAGGGCTCGGAATTTTATTTGAATATCGAAAAGACCTTTATGGAAGAACATCTCACCCGTTGGATTCCAATCTTCTGTGAAAAAGTCATGGAAGAGACAGAGATGCCTTTTTATAAAGGCATGGCGGCATTGACGAAAAAATTCATTGAATTTGAGCAAGAAGAAATGGTCGATAAGTCAGGATAATCAACCTGAAAATGGGTTGACCCGAATGCAACACCGTGGTATAGCCATCCTTGAAGTTTCCCTCATTTCATAGATATTTCACCCTTAAAAACCTGTTACGTAATAAACTCCGAATTCGCGGTGCGAGAAATTGAGATATGAATAGGGTGTTTGTTAGGGATACAGGGGAGAAAAGACATGAAAAAATTGATACCACTGACTATAGGCCTGATTTTCGTCCTCGCTTTAGCGGTCGTGATCGTCACAACCCTTACTCTAAAAAAAGAGGGGATCATCATGGAAGAGGCCCAACTTCAGGGCAAATTCATGGACAGGGCGGGTGCCACCTTTGTTGGGTCTGAAACCTGCAAACGGTGCCATGAAAGAACCTATCTGGATTGGAGAACGTCCCTTCATTCCAGGATGATGCGGAATGCTAAAACAGACTCCGACGCCAATATCGGTGATTTTGAGACTTCCAGTGATACCAGAACCTTTAAAAGGGAAGAGGTCGATTACACTCTAGGCAGCCAGTGGAAGCAGCAATATTTAAAAAGAGAGGGAGACAATTTGATCGTCCTTCCCGCCCAATACAACGTCTCCACCGGGGAGTGGAAGTCCTATTTCCCTGATCAGCCAGACAAAAGAAATTGGTTCACAGAATGTGCCGGTTGCCACGCGACCGGTGTAGACCCTGAGAAAAAAACCTTCGTGGAGATGGGGATTGCTTGTGAAGCCTGCCATGGGCCCGGGAGCAATCATGTGGAAGCCGTACCCGGTTACGAAATATCCACCATTATCCAGGCGGGGAGGCTAACACCGGCCCTGGCCGCGCAAATTTGTGGCTCCTGTCATACCAGGGGCAGGGACAAATCGGGGAAACATGCCTATCCGGTGGATTATCAGACCCACAAGGGAGTGGGCAACATCAGGCTCTATTTCGATGAAGCCAGCCAGGAGAAGAATCCTGAATATTTCTGGCCCAGCGGGGAATCCCGATACAGCAACCAGCAATATCTGGATTGGAAGCAAAGCGAACACTCAAAGGTGGGCGTGATCTGCGTCACTTGCCACAACGTCCACAAGAGTAAGACGACGCAGCTGGGCTCAGTGCAAAGCTCCAATCCTCTGGATGCAATTATCTCCAAAACCCGGTTATTTGAGGACACATTGTGCAAGAGCTGCCACACTACTGTGCAGTACCGTTATGCTCACAGGATTCACACATTTGGGAGTTGTGTCCGTTGCCACATGCCGCGGATAGCAAGCATCGGAGAAGCCGGCGACGCGCACAGCCATACCTTCAGATTCATGTACCCAAAGGCCAGCTTAAAGGCAGGGGGCCTAGAGAATCAACCCAATGCGTGCAACAGCTGTCATCATCACAAGGACACGCCCATTGAAAATTTGATGGGTACTCTGGAGGCGGTCAAAACGGCCGACATGCCGAGACCTTTTCACGTCCATAAAGGACCGGAAGACCTTGGGGGAACCCAGGACATATCAGGAAATTGAGCGACTGGTTGAAACAATCGAAATTTGTGGTTAACCTGTATTTATAGAGTGTCATCCGGGTAACACCCCCATGCCTGTGAGCGTCTTACCCTGCAGGTGGAGGCGTTGAAAACCTGGTATTTGCACCCAAATACACACAATAGAATCATGGGATTTATTCAAGAAGCGCTGGCCTGACAGGTTGAAGCCGGTGGGCTCGGAAGGAATCAGATCTTCGCGACCATAGAGGAAGTTCCATGATTTCATGTAATAAGGCGTCTTTAGGATGAGCAGGAAAAAATCAGAAAAAAAACCAATAAACAAAATTGGAAGGAGGCGCTTTCTTAAGGTGTTGGCCGGTGTCCCGGTCTATGCGGCGTTGGGACCCGTTGGTATTGCCTCCGGGGAGACGCGGCGATATGGAAAACTGGTGGATACACTGAGGTGCATCGGTTGCAAAAGATGCATGTCCGCCTGTAAGCGCTGGAATAAGTTACATGTAGAACGGGAGGAGCTACTGACCGATCGGAATACGGATCTCAGCGGGAACAATTTCGTGGTCGTCAATCTTCGCGCTGACCGCAAAAACAGGGCCCAACGGACCTATGTCCACTGGACATGCCAGCATTGTGCGAAACCCGCCTGCGTCGGGGCCTGTCCGGTCACCGCTATCACCAAGCTCTCCCGGGGGCCGGTCGTCATCAATGAGTCAAAGTGTATCGGATGCCGGTATTGCTACCAAAGCTGTCCTTATAAGGTCCCACGGTTTGATTTTGAAAAAAGGGTATCCAGAAAATGCACCCTCTGCTACGACAGAATACCGCTCCTCGACTACATGAAACCCGCCTGCGTGGCCGCTTGTCCTGTTGGAGCCCTCCATTATGGCCTAAAGGAGGATATTATTTTGGAGGCGAAGAAGCGGGTTGAACGCCGGAAAGGGCCAGCCTACATCTTGGGTCTTGAGGAGGCCGGTGGAACGGATATCCTGACCATCTTGCCCGCAAAGCCTGAAAACATGGGCCTCGTCGTCGCCCCAAAAAAGGTTGTCAATCAGGATCTGGATAAAATCAGAATTACTGCCAGCGGGTTCATGGGGGCGTCGGTCCTGGCCGGTCTGATGTACGGCTATGGCCACCTGAACAAAACCGACGGATCCGAACAAGATCAAGACAAGAAAGGCCATGAAGACGACCATGAATGAGAGTCCGACACTGACCTTAAATGCGGAGACGCACTCTTCGAAAGAAGAGACGCCCTCCTCCCAACCCAATCATCCCGCCCGTAAAACAACCATTCGGCAGGCCTTCAGCACGCTATTGGCAGACATGGAGCGCTCGCCGGGCTTCTATGTCTGGGTAAGTTTTTTGATCGCGGTGATTTTCCTCGCCGGATACAGCCTGCTGATGTCTTTGATCTACAGCATGGAGATCTTTGAGTTCTCCCTCAAAATTCCTTGGGAAATGATGGTCTCCAATTACATCTTCCTGGTGGGTTCGAGTGTTGGACTGTGCCTGGTCGTCTCACTCGGGTCTGTGTTCGGGCTAAAGCGCTATGAATTAATTGGTAAACGGGGCCTTTTTTTGGCGCTCATCAGCATTATTTTGGGATTGTCTTCTATCGGTTTACACCTGGGACATCCGGAGAGGGGGGCCATTTACAATGCCTTGACACCCAACTTGTTCTCAGCCATGTGGTACATGAGCACCCTCTATCCCCCTTATATCGCTTGCATTGCGGTGTGGTACTGGCTCCTGGCGAGAAGGGATCTGGCAAGAACCGCAGCCGAGTCGGAAGGTTTGCGAGCCAAAATCTACAACATCCTGGCCCTGGAGGGCTTGAAGGCCTATGCCTACGAGCGAATGCCCCTTCAAAGATGGGAATCCAAACTTAATCGAACCATCCCTTTACAAAAACTGGGTCTGTCCCTGGATGCCGAGAACGCCGATTTAAGCTGGGCTCGCGTCTTGGGCACTCTGGCCCTTATATCCGGCCTGATCGCTTACACCATTGAGGGGTCCCTTTTTGCTCACACGGAGGCTCGACCCTTTTGGTACGGGCCCCTATACCCGATTGATTTCTTCTTGGGCGCCGGCTTCTGCGGTTTTTCCTGGCTTATGGCACTGGGAATCCTCACACACAAGCTCAAAAGAGAACAGTTCTCTGAGGCATACAGAACCCTCCTTTCTGAGATGGCTGAAATTCTGGCGCTTCTCTTGAGCGCCGGCGTTCTCTTCACGGCGTACAAAATGGGGCACGGACTTTTTGAGCCATTAAAGGTCAAGACAGTGATGCTGTTCTTGAATGGTCCGTTCAGCCTGAACTTCTGGATTTTCGAGATCGCCATTGGTCTCGTTTTACCTATACCGATTCTGATTTATTCGGCAAGAAAAAGAAAGACAGCAGGGATTGCAACCGCTTCGATCATGGTCTTGGCCGGGTACTTCGTGAAGAAATATGATTTTGTGGTCGCCTCACAGGTTTACCCTGTGATCAAGGAAGGCCTGCCGAGCTATTTCCCAGCCATCATGGAAATTATATTGATCGGCGGTATCATAGCGACTTTTTTGCTCGTTTACACCTTGGGCGCGAGATTTCTGCCCTTAAAGGAAGAGGGATCCCATCGTGGTCCTGTGATTTAAGAAGTCATAAGGTTTTATTTCCGGCCTCCGCGGCGTTATCCACCCTCCGGGGGACAGCAGTCCGGGGGTGAGATGCCACAAGGTTGACAAAAGTCAATCTTCGTTTGTTGAGAGGCTGTAATTTTGATATGAGTGAGTCCGAAAGTAATGGGAGATTGAAGGGAGGATCACAGATGAAAAAGAGTGGATGTTTGAAACTCACCTTGACAGCAATATTGGTCGTTGGGCTGCTTGGCTGCGGCTCAAATGAGATGCCGGTTGAGGATATACTGGCCAAACCGAAGGCCTATGTCGGTTCGGAACAATGTAAAGTCTGCCATCTGGAGCACTATGACTCCTGGAAGACGACCCTTCACAGCCGAACGCTTCAGGATGTGACCATGAACCAGGATGCCCTGATCACGGATATCGATCCTGAGGGTATACGGGCGGACCTAAAGAAACAGGGAAAAAAACTCAATGTGCCTGTGGATGAGATCTACATTCCCAAGGTCGAGGAAATAAGGTACACGATGGGCATCCAGTGGAGGCAACGGTTTGTGGTCGAAAGAGAAGGAACACTCTACACAGCGCCTATCGAATACAATGCTTGGAACCATGACTGGATGGAATACCGCGGGGACGACTGGGACAAACGTCCATGGATCGATAAATGCGGCGGTTGTCACGCTACAGGCGTTAACCGCGAGAAAGGTACTTTTATAGAGGCAAGCGTCGGCTGCGAAGCCTGCCACGGTCCGGCCTCACACCATGTCGCTCTCCCGAAAGCAGCCGTCCTTGACAAAAGATTGACCATTGTCAACCCCTCAAAGCTCCCTGCAGGCATCAGGACCCAGATCTGCGGAGCATGCCATGGCAGCGGTGGGTCGACCAAAGTCGAAGGCGTGGACTGGCCTGTAGGCCATCAACCGGGTCGTGCATTGGGGCCCTACCAGAAGATAACCCCCAGCAACGGGGGAGATATCATGGCGGACTATACTAAATTAACCGTCGATGATCATCACATGCAATATGAGGATTGGAAACAGTCAGTCCACGCCAAAAAAGGCGTCTCCTGTACATCCTGTCACTATGTCCATCAATTGGGCTTACCCCCGACTCAATTCCAGACCGTGGGCGCCGGATCCGGACAGTGTTTGGCCTGTCATATGGGAAACAACAACAAGTATTCCCATTCGATCCATTCCTTTTCAAACTGTATCGGCTGTCATATGCCGAGAATCACCAAGAACGCCGAAATCGGAGGTGTGCTCCGCCACAACTTCAAAGTCATGACTCCTTTGGCCAGCTTAAGGGCAGGCGGGGTTGACATATTGCCCAATGCCTGCAGCAGTTGCCACCATCATAAGGACACGCCCCTGGAGGATTTGATCGGCTTTATGGAAGCGGCCAAAAAGAGAGATATGCCTCTGCCCTTTTCCGTACACCGACGTCCGCCATCTCCGCCAACCAAAGAAGAAGCAACAGACGGTTCATAGGGGAGGTCTTAATGAGGATGCGAGTGGCATATTTGGGGGGAGTGCTCCCGGTTCTGATGAGTCTCAGTCTGCTGCTGACCGTTCTACCGGAACAGGTTTTGGCCCAAGGTGAAGTCACCTCGAAAATCTACCGCTATCGCGAACGGGTGGCGTCCGGGTACTATGAAGGGTATGAAGTGAGCCCTCGTCGTCAGCGTGCGCGGGTAGCGATCCCAGGAACACCGAGGGGCACGTTCCCTTTTGGGACCGCTTCATCGGCGGTGCGCCTTCGTTCCCGGCTACCGGATTCCCATCGAGGACTCAAGTTTTACGAAAGAACCACCTGCATCGAGTGCCATCCACGCGAGGCCCGGGATCTCCACTCGACCCGGGCCGACATCACTTGCCGTCAGTGCCATGGCCCTGAGCCGATAGCTGCGATTGATCACTACTATTCTCCAATGAACTCCATCAGGCGGTATGCCTATATCTGTTCGAAGTGCCATGAAGGGGCCACTGTAAATTTCGCCGACTTCTATGTCCATGAACCTCCTGCGGGATCCCTGGAAACCTGGAAAAGCTTTCCCGTCTTGTTTGTTGCCTACTGGGGGATGCTCCTGCTTTTGGTCGGGACTCTCGCCTTCTTTGTCCCCCATGCATTGATGGTGGGTGCGCGGGAGTTGACTGAAACGAGGGCATTTCGCATCCCACGCCTTATTACAGGACACCTTTTTGAGTCATTAAAACAGGGTTTCCGTTCCAACAAGGGCAAGCGGTCTAAAAAAAAGAAAGCAAGGGCGGATGAGGGCAACAATGCACATTAGACGATTCAATCGAATTCAGCGCCTCTCCCACCTGTTTTTGGTGGTCACTTTTCTCATTCAATCGGGGACCGGTTTTGGACGGTTATACATAACGACTGATTTCGGTAGATCACTTTGCAGATTGTTTGGTGGTTATGAGGCCGCGATTGTGATCCATTTTTGGGTGGGAGTAGCGATGATGGCCGGTTTCGGCGGCCATATTCTCTATCTGCTGAAACGTATTGACAGGAAAGACCCTGTTAAAAGCATCATGGGCCCGGACTCCCTGGTCCCGGGCCCCCAGGATGGGCAGCATATGTTTCAGAGAATCCTCTGGACGTTCGGCCTGGGCTCCCATCCTAAATTAGACCGTTGGGCCTATTGGGAAAAGTTCGATTATTGGGCCGTTTTCTGGGGTCTACCCCTTCTGGCGGTTACAGGCGTCATGCTTAGATTCCCCGTATGGACATCAATAATATTGCCGGGCTGGGTCCTGAACATCGCCGCTCTTCTACACCGGGCGGAGGCTATTTTGGCGGCCTCGTTCATCTTTATCGTTCATTTTTTTATCGGGCACATCAGACCCACCAGCTTTCCCATGAATGAGGCCATGTTTTCCGGCAGTGTCCATCTTGAAGAAGCGATACATGAGAAACCGCTTTGGGTGGAACGCCTAAAAAAGGATGGGAAGTTTGAGCAGCAAAAGGCGAAACCTCCAGCCCTCTGGTACAGGGTCCTCTATTATATTTTCGGGTACACCGCCCTCGGTTTCGGTCTCTATATCCTCGTAAACGGGATCATATACGGCCGCTATATAGAGCTTCATTAAGCGTTTTTTTTAACCAATATCATATTTTTTACGTCATATTATGAATAACAAGATGGGGGCTGGGCGAACAGATACTGGATGCTGGTCGCTGGATACTGGAAAGAGAATGATTTTGATCGAGCCGGTGCCCACGGTCCTTACTTGCCGGGGAAATGAATTTTCACCAAATAACGGTCTCGGAATTTCTATTACTTATCGATATTATGGCTATTTATTGTGGTTTTTAGCTGTGGCCCTATACATGGAATAATGGAATGCTGTAAACACGCATTTGGTGAGATGGCTTAATGGGGAACATCTTAACTTTTTCATGCTTTGTAAATATGAATTTCCAAATAAACCATTCCCGCAGTTACCCAAGACCCAGTATTCCAA
The DNA here is from genome assembly GCA_030145585.1 of Desulfatiglandales bacterium. Lineage (GTDB taxonomy): Bacteria > Desulfobacterota > DSM-4660 > Desulfatiglandales > HGW-15 > JAQYVK01. The sequence continues at coordinate 16,782 of JAQYVK010000410.1, forward strand.
CACTCCAATATTCCAGTATTCCAATTTGGGCGGAGCCCCTAAGTTCATTTTTGATTGCTGAATGTGTGGAATTTTTCTTGCCTCTTTTTTTGACTTTTGTTATGTTAAGCTTAACATAAGCCTAGGGCCTCTTGAGGGGCCATTATTTCATGGATATTTTACCCAAGGGAGACACATTCCATGAAGACATTTGAGGAACTTTTACGAACATCTGCGGCAGTCCATGGTCATCTTTGCCCGGGACAAGTGGTGGGTGTCCGCATGGCCCTTTTGGGATGCCGACTCATTGGCCTGGATGACCCCAATAGCCGCGATCAGATTAAAAAGCTCATTGTTTTCGCAGAGATAGACCGGTGCACCGCGGATGCGGTAGCCCATGTGACCGGTGTTAAACTGGGCAGGCGATCATTGAAATTTATGGATTATGGGATTATGGCCGCCACTTTCTTGAATCTGGAAACGGACAAAGCCTTTCGGGTGCTTTCCACTGAAGAGGCTCGCAGGCTTGCACCCCTATATGCTCCGGAAATCGATGGGAAGCACCATCAGCAACTAGAGGCCTATCAACGAATGCCGGATAGCGTCCTTTTCCGGGTCCAGCGCGTCCGGGTTCCCCTTGATGAGTTTGATTTACCCGGACCTACCCAGCGAAAAGTGCCATGCGCCCGCTGCGGCCAGATCGTTCGGGATCATCGTGAGGTATTAACGGATGGGGATGGGGTTCCCCTCTGCAAGCCTTGCGCCGAGGGGGCTTATTTCAGGGATGCTGAGGACATCATTTGGCCGGACATGAATTGGACGCCGAGTCCTATTGGCATGGGGACGGAGAGTAATGCCCAAACGGGATTAACAAACGGGTAAAGACCAGGTGTTTAAAAGGAGTTCAGACAGTGCTTAAAAAAATAAAAGTGCAAGAGGCCGTAGGAAGCCAACTGGGGCACGATATTACGGAGATCCGGCCCGGGGAATTTAAAGGGCCGGCATTCCGAAAAGGACACACCGTTTGTGATGATGATCTCTGTCATCTTCAGCGACTGGGGAAAAATCACCTCTACGTCATCGATCTCGAGAAGGATGAGATCCACGAGAACGAAGCTGCGTCAATCCTGGCCGGCGCCCTCGCAGGTGAAGGTGTCGTTTGGACAGATGATCCGAAAGAGGGGAAAATCGAGCTGCTTGCAGAGAGAGACGGCCTGCTGGAGGTAAATACGACCTCCCTTGCGGCTTTCAACATGGAGGAGGTGGTGATGTGTGCTTCCCTCCATAGCCACACCCTGGTCAAAAAGGGCGAAAAGGTAGCCGCCACAAGGGCTATTCCTCTCGTGATGAAACGCGCTCCCATTGAACGGGCCGCCGCCATTGCCCGTCAAAACGGCGCGGTTATTGCCGTTAAACCCCTGAGAAAATCCCGAGTGGGATTGGTGGTCACGGGCAATGAAGTTTATCATGGGCTCATAGAGGACCGATTTGAACCAATCCTCAACGAAAAGATCACGGCTCTCGGTTCCGAAGTGGCCGGCTTAACCTTCGCCCCGGACGATGTCGAAAAAATCAGCGATGCCATCGGTTCCCACCTGGAAAACGGCTGCGACCTGATTCTTCTGAGCGGGGGGATGAGTGTGGATCCGGACGACGTGACCCGAAAGGGAATACGTCACGCCGGGGCCACGGAATTCTATTATGGTGCTTCCGTTCTTCCGGGCGCCATGTTTCTGGTCGCCTATATAGGGGAGGTTCCCCTCCTGGGCGTGCCCGCCTGCGGATTGTTCCACCGTATAACGGTCCTGGATCTGGTGCTGCCTAGGATATTGGCGGGAGAGAAAATCGGAAAGGTTGAATTGGCCCTCCTGGGCCATGGAGGCCTTTGCAAGGATTGCTCGGAATGTACCTATCCCCATTGCCCATTCGGCAAGGGGTTGTGAACTCTTGTACCCCACGAGACATCTTAGAAGCTATTATTCAACCACCCAAAACTCATGTCATTAGTAAAGTGGTTGAAACGCCCGGCTCGATTGTTACCTTTTTGAGGTTCCTTACTTGCCCCCTGCTATCTCCTCTTTCAACGTATCGGGCAGGCTCTCCAGGAACGCCTTGATTTCATCCCGTACCCGTTCGTTGTGGCCTATTGCCTCTTCTTTATCATTCGAAATTCCTTGTTAGATATAGGCGTTTCTTATGATTTCCTTTGAGCCTCTTGCATTTGCCTAGCCTGTCTCAAAGCAGCCCTCCTGACTAGGTCCTTCGATGCCTCTAAATGATGTTCAGGAAGAGGTTCGCACTCAACAACACGAATCTTACAAGGAGCACATTTCATTTCTATCTTTCTCCTATAGTTGTCTCAATATATCTGCCGGCTTCATCTTGACCGTCCGTCTTCCCAGGACATATCCGGTCACACAGCCTACCATCAGGGCTAGTGCTATAGATGTGGAAGCCAACCTGAAGGACACCTTTACCGGCAGTCTGACCACATGGGCTGCTGCCACTGCCTGTTTTGCCATGGCCGGAAGTGGATTGAGATTCCAGGGAACGGGAATGGAAATGGATAGGAATCCCAATAGGTAAGAGATAATGTAACCTATCAGAACACCCAATAGTCCCCCAACAATGGCTTGGACAAAGACTTCGCCCATCAGTTGTTTTTGTACCTCCCCATGACTCCAGCCCACTGCCTTGAGAATCCCGATCTCCTTTGAGCGTTCCAAGAGGTTGGAGAGCATCGTTTTCATGATCAAGAGCACTGCGCCTATGAGGGCGGCAAGAGATGCCATCAGGGAAAACCGGCTGGAAATCATCGAGACCCCGCCCATCAATTCCAGAAATGAATCTGAACTGCTTACAGAGACCCCCCTTATCTGTCTTGAGATTTGTGACTTTACCCGATTTACCATGGAGGGATTTTTCAAGCGGAGATAGACCATGTTCACTGCATTTGCCCCTCCCTCCAACAGGGTCTGGGCCGCTTCAAGGGGCAAGTACATATTGGTCGCCGCAATCTGGGAACCCTCTTTTATTTCCAGGAGTCCCACCACCCTGAAAGGACGGCCGCTAATCTTGAAAATGTCTCCAAGGTGGACGTGATTGAACTTTGCGAAGTGTTTTTCCAGTACCACTTCCCCCTGCTTTTCCGGAAAGCGCCCCTTTTCGAGCCAGTCCTTCACTTTGACCGGGCCCAGATCCGGATGTTCAGGGTCCATGCCCATGATGGTCCTGAAACCGCGCGGCGCAAATTCCCAGAGCAGGAGTGAATAGGCCGCCGAGTCCACCCCTTCAATCCCGTGCAGACCTTGCAGATCCTTGGGGGAAAGGAGCTGGTTGGAAAAGGGAAGACGAATGCCTCGCATAGTCCTGGGCGCTTGGCCCGAGTCCACGGTTTTTTTAATCGTCCGTTGAACAACCAGGTCTGCACCCAGGTTCTTGAAAGGCTGGTTTACCGCCTTCTTGTAGGCGGCGGATGTGGCATTGATGGAGACAAAGAGGGCGATCCCCACCGCTATACCCAGGATATTTACCAGGGTCCTGTTGCGCCGGTGCTGAAGTTCTTTCAGGATATAGGGATAGTACACAGCAGCCCTCAATGCTTGCTTGTTGCCTGATCGAGGGCCATTTCCAGATCCCCTATCTTCCATTTCCCCTGGTAAAAAGAGGGCCCCGATCCTGTAGGGAAGCCGGAAAACGTGACCGGCTTTCCATTCACCTGCACGGTGGACTCCCTATCTATCCAGATAACAAGAGGGATATGTCTTGTGATTCCCATTTTGGACTTGAAAGCCTCCCCCTCCTCGCTTTCGGAATCGTAATCAGAGACCGCAATTTTGCCTGCGTACCTGCTAAAAAGATCTTTCAGATCTCTCAGAGTCGGCCGCATAGGGCCGTGGTTCATAAAGAGGACGTCAATCCTTACGGGTTCCATTGAGAAAGAATTGGAGGGAATCCCAAAAAGTGACAGCGCCATGAAACAAGATAAAATTAGTTTTTTCATGATACAACCTCCCCGTCCTGCATGCGGATGGTCCGGTCTGCTTCTTTTGAGAGTTCCGCATCGTGGGTAACCATCAAGAGGGACATCCCATTATCCGCATGAAGATTCTTTAAAATATCCATAATAGCTTCACCGGTTTTTGAATCCAGATTGCCGGTGGGCTCATCGGCAAAAACAATTTTCGGGTTGTTGATCAGTGCCCTTGCAATGGCCACCCGCTGTTTCTCGCCTCCTGAAAGGGCCGAAGGCAGATGCTCCACCCGGTGCTCCATCTCCATCTGTCCAAGTAAGTCCAAGGCCCTGCTTCGCCGCTTTTCCTCAGGCATTTTCACAGGAAAAAGGGGAAGCGCCACATTCTCCCATGCGGACAGGGTCGGAATCAGATTAAATGACTGGAATATGAAACCCACATTTTCACGGCGAAAGAGGGCCAATTCATCTTCGGATGCCGCTGTGATATCTTTTCCATTGAGGATCACGCGACCGTTTGTGGACCGTTCCAGTCCCGACAGAAGTGAAAGAAGGGTGGTCTTCCCGCTCCCTGACTTTCCCACAATAGAGATGAACTCTCCTTTTTCTACGGTCAGGGATACACCCTTGACGACGCAAAGGGTTCCGTATTCCTTCCTTAGATCCATACCTTCAAGGATAGCTTCTTTACTCATATCTAAGAACCTCCGAGGGTTTGATACGTGAAATATGCCTGCTCAAGAACCCGCCCGTTATACCCCCTATGAAAATAGAGAGAAGGACCGCAAAGGAAGCCAGTTTCCAGGGGATTTGGACCGGGAGCTGAAGGGTCTTAAAAATCGGGTCGCCACCGCCCGGAAGAAAGTGGGGGGTAGGGCTCATCTCCCAGGGAATGGGAATACTGACTTCCATAAATCCCAGTCCGAATGAGGCAACAAGCGCTATCAGGAGCCCCAGGACTCCTCCCACCAGGCACTGGAGAACCGATTCTCCGAAAAGTTGGAGGACCACATTGCGATTCCTCCACCCCACGGTCTTCAGGACCCCTATCTCCTTAGCCCGCTCAGCTACATTTCCTGCCATGGTCTTAAAGACAATCAGGACGGCAATGATGATGGCGATCAGAGACGCAGCCAGTGAGAATTTGTCCGAGAGGGCAAAAAGGTTTCCCAGGAGTTTCAGGAAGGAATCAGGCGTAGAAACATTGGATTTTTTCCCCAAAATATGTTTTATGGCAACGGCCACATCCCTTGTGGCTCCCTGATCCGCCTTAATAAAAAGGATGTTTACATCCTCCGGGTCGAACGGGGAAACCTTTTGCACCTGTTTTGATGCAGCAGCTATCTTCTGGGCTTCCCTTAAGGGGAGATAGATGCTGGCCACTGCGATTTTTGTGGTGCGGGATGCATCCACGATCCCCACCACGGGGTATTCTTTATCACTTACTGACACCATATCTCCTGCACTGATCTTGAATTGCCTGGCAAAGGCGGTCTCCACAAGGGCCTCTGACCTTCCTTTTTCCAAAAATCTTCCTTCAGTAATATGGTTACGCAATACACCCGGACCGGTGGAGTCTCCAGGGTTGATCCCTAATACGATTGAAAACCGGTCAGGGTCGAAGACCCATAGCAGGAGTGCTTGGCCGAATCCTTGAATCCCTTTGAGGTTCCGGATTTTGTCCACCTCTTGCTTCCGGATGGTCACGGCCGAGCATGCAAAGACAGGCCCTGTGAGTTCTTCCGGAACGTCGCCATTTCGTTGTACTGTTATGTCGGCCCCAATCTCTTTGAGGGGCATACGCGCCGCCTCACGGTACGCCATGGAGAGGGCATTGATGATGATCAAGAGGGCAATCCCTATGGAAAGCCCTAGAGTTGCGGTCAATGTTCTTCGTTTACGATAATAGAGTTCCTTAATGAGATAACGAAAATGCATGATTTACTCCCCTTTTTCGGGTAACCAGTGATTGCCTTCACTTTCCATACTGATGCGCAGAAGATTGAAAAAGCGCTCTTGCTGTTCGCGATTCAGTATTTTCTTGATCTCTTCAATGTGCGTAATAACTTCCCTCTGAATTTCATCCTGGATATCGGCCAAACCCTTTCGCAAGGCCTCCACTTTCTCCGCATCAATATTTTCCTGTCTTAAGAGATCTACCAGCAACCCCCTTTTCTCACGCATTTTATCGGCGATTCTTTCAAGTCTGGCATGAAACGCCTCTGCAAGGGAATCCACCCCTTCGAGTTGGGATGTTGAAAGACCCAAGGTCTGGTAAAGGTGCTGATGGTCTGTTGGGCTCTTGTGACTTAGAGCATACGGTGCCGGAGAGGAACTGCGGTAATAATTGAATCCCGCAGTGGCAAAAACGGCCGCGTTAATGGCCAAAGAAAGAATCAGAACAAATATCCACCATTTTCTTCTCACCTGTGTGCCTCCAATGAATGACTTGCCATTCTCAAATATCCGTGGGTTAGACTCCCCGGTGGAGCCGCATCAAAAGTTCTGATGGATGCCAGGCTCACATGCTCCTGGGCATAGCTGGGTTGACGGCGTTGGAAAAACACTAGGCCCTCCTCAAAGATAACGTTTCCAAGATAGATGCCAGTGACTAGGCCCACGAGCGCCAGAGTGACCGTCGCCAACGGAGAGGGAAGAAGTTGAAAAACCTGTCGCAGCCGGGGAATAAACTGGTGCTCACGCAACCCGGATATCTTTTTACGAAGTCGTAGATGAAATCCCGGCATGGGCTGGATATCCGGAAAGTCACTCAGAAGGTCCCAGACCCGCTGGAGCTCTTTATACTGTTTGCTGCACTCCGGGCAGTCTGTAAGGTGGGACTTAATGCGGTCCTGCTCTACTGAGCTAAGCTCACCGTCTTGGTAGACGGGAAGTCTTTTTTGTACATTACGGCATTTCATTTTTTCTAGTTTTCGTACTTCCTGCCCGCCATCCGGCAGGCCGGTCGTGATTTGGTGATTTCTCTCTTTCTTAAAATATTAAACAACCCACAGATAAAAAACCTGCGCTTATTTTTCATATGGGATCAAATTTTTCCGAAGATTTCTCTTTGCCCGCACCAGCAGTGAATCTACGGCCGAGACAGAGCAGCCCAGGATTTGGGCAATCTCCCTATAAGAGAGATCGTCATACCTCTTCAGTATCACGGCCAATCTCTGATTAGCGGGCAGACTTCGAAGAGCAGCAGAGACCTGTCGGTTCCTTTCGGCGGTAAGCAAGAGATCTTCCGGCGATGGCTCCCTATCTGCGCCCGGTTCAAAGTACCGGTCCTCCCGGTTCTCGCCTTTTCCACCTGAAGAAGAAAGAAAAAGGAGTTTTCTTCGGCGGGCTGACTTCAGCTCATTGAGACAGAGATTCGCCGTAATGCGATAAATCCAGGTGCTAAATTTAGCCGTGCGCTTATAACGGCCGGCGGCCTGCCAGACCCGTATGAAGACCTCCTGGGCCAGGTCTTCGGCCCTTGCCCTGTAACCAATAAAGCGATGGATGAGATTCAACACCGCTCCCTGATGCCGTTTCACCAGGGCCTCAAAGGCATAATTATCCCCTTTAGCCACTCGGGCCATGAGATCTTCGCTCAGCGTGCCTTCATCTGGTAGATTATTATTCATTTAAAAGAAATATCTCATCCGGGAGCTTCGCACGCCAATCATTTTGGTTCTTACCGAAGTCCGTATCGTTGTCTCCCACTATAAAGTCGCTGCGCAATCTCAGCTCAAGGTTGGGTCTGGGGCTGTGCAGAAGTTTCCGGGATCAGAGAAAAGCTCTGATCCTGGGGGTCAATGATTGAGGTCACGGCAGGGATAAAATAGAGAAATGAAATGGTTCCTTCCGGCTTGCCCTGAAGTAGAGAGAATCCCAGCCTAGATTAGGCCTGCAAACGTCCCTCTGGAGATCTGATCAGCCCGAATGAACGGTGAAGGGTCCCGGTCTCAAAAACATTATAGGATGTCCCCTATTACACGCAAAGAGCGTGCAAACTGTTTTAACCCCGACAATTCGGAAAGATTGCGCCATTCTTATCTACCCTCATTGATTGAATATTTCAATCCTTGATCCCCACCTGATATTTTATAAAACCGAGAGTCAGCATGTAGATTTGAGCGTGATGATGTATTCTAAGTTTAACAACACCCACCTACCATGAAGGTAAGGATATCGCCATCATGGAGAATGGTTTCCATGCGGTTGCCTCTGAGAATATTTTCTGCATTAAGACCCACTTTTATAGTGGGATCGATAGCCCCATTTTCATCCAGGAACGTCTTTTCAACTGACCGTCCATATTTTTTCACCAGGTTATCAACCAAATCCCGCAAGCTTGTGCCATCGAAAACCACCTCGATCAGCTTTTTTCCGCCGACGATTTTTTTAAATTCTGGAAGACCATTTATTTTGATGCTCACCTTCATCATTCTCACCTATTCTTTCAATTAAAAACCCCGTTTTTTCAGAATAATATATACTAACCCGCTTTCTGCGAAACTCAGAAAAGGAAACCCCGTCTATGAATTTTGTCCTCTTATTCCTCCAGCGCTTCTGGAAATATCTCAACAAAAGCCTTGATCTCGTCTCTCACGTCTGTCACGAATACACCACAACAACATTCCATCAAAATAGATTTTTCTGCCAGGAATGAGTCATCTGCTCAGATGATGCATTAGCTCAACAAATTCCAGATCATCTTGGCGGCAATCCCTAAAAGCACGACACCAATGATGAGCTTTACATGCTCCCTTTTAAGTTTTTCCGTCATCAACCAGGCCCCGATAACCGCTCCCAGGGCTGAACCGACCGCTGTAAAACCCAGCAATTGCGCACTGATGGTCCCGACCGTCGCATGGCCCAGGAATCCCGAGAATGAGGAAAAGATAATGATAAACGAGGTGGTCGCGGAGGCCTTTGTAAGGATTGCTCGGAGTGTACCTATCCCCATTGCCCCTTCGGGAAGGGGTTGTAAATCAAAACCCCCACCTATATTAATTATCTGGAATGAAATTGAAAGCTTATAGATTATTCCTGAACCACCCTCAAGGTATTATGAAAGAAAGGTGTAGGGTCTAAGGTTTAAGGTATGAGGTATGTGGCATATTTCTATACGATTTACGGTTTGCAGAACACTGGATTGAAGGAATTTGTACCTTAAACCGTTTACCTTATACCATGAACCGTTTCTTAATCTCCTTGGGTGGCCATGTAATCATCATACAATGTTTCAAGGGCGAGCTTGTGTTTGGCCTCCTCCTGAGAAAGCACCTTAAACAGGGTGATGAGATCTTCTCTTTCCGTCTTTTTGGCTAATTCGTTGTATAATTTAAGGGCTTTCTCTTCTTTCTTCATAGCCAGCCGTAACATGTCCTCATAGTGCATGCCCTTTTGGTATTCTATATCCACCAAATAGTCGCTTCGTTTCATATCGGGTATCCATTTAAAGGTGTAATCAGAGATCTTGAACTCCCCTTTGCTTCATCCTTCCATCCTCTTCTTACTCTTTTCCAATGGTTGTTTCGCAGTTCACCAGCTTTCATCGCTCATTCACTCACCTCCGTGACGACGGAAATCACCTATTTTTCTCCAATACAATTGAGATTCTGAGAAACATCAATCGAGCTTACTATTTACTCGTCTTTGCCTTCACAAATCGACCGCTGATACTGATAGTCACAACAGGTTTCTCAACATAATTAGTTTTTAAATTAAGAAATCCCCTTAAATAGCCTTCCACACCAGGAATGTTGGTGAAATAAACTTTGAATTTCCTACCCTTTTCTGTTTCTTCAATGCTGTAAGTTAATTTACCCTCAAGGTTAAATTGACCCGGTTCCAGAATGAGAGGTTTATCCAGTCCCGCCTTAATTTCAATGCTCCTTGTTATACGTACATCTTCCCTTCCGAAGAGCCGAACATAACGAGGCCTCAGGGATATGGGGACATGAACAAATGCCCTGACTCCAAGGGTGAATTGGGCCCTCTTCGGATCGTTGGTGTAGACGGCGGCAGTCTTGCGGATGTTTCCCTCGTACCCTTTTGTATTCACCGTGAGCGTGATCTTTCCCTCCCCGCCGGGGGGGATGCTCCTGTCAAAGGAGGCCACCGAGCAGCCTCAGCCTGGTTTTACCCTTATTATTTTGAGGGGCTGGTCCCCTTTATTCAAAACCGAGAAAGCATGCTTGATCACTTCCCCCTGCCTGACTTTGCCAAAGTCGAAAACTTTCTCCTTCAAGACCATCTTCGGACCCTGGTTATCCTGAGGATAAGCGGAAAGGGGGATGCTTATTAAGATAGACATGACGAAAAAGATTTTAAAAACATTGTTTATCATATTACGCTTCTCCTTTGCGTGTAACTACAATGCAAATACAGAATATCAAGATAGCCATGATCTTATCTGTTCAATAGATGGTACGCTCCCATAATGTTTCATTTCTCCAAATACAACCAGGATTGGAGTCATAAGCATACCAACCGACTCCGCTTTTAATTGGTATGGGCGAAGCGCCTCGTCCATTTCGGGTGACCATCTTCGTGCCGGACCATCAATTTTATCAAAATCCTCAGGCAGAACCTGCACATTTTTCTTCTCGAACTGCACTTTATTTGGGCCTATGTTGATCCCGGCCTTATCGGCGACATGCTTTGCCGTTCCAAATCCTTTCCCAATGGATTCCGCAAATTGTAGCGCTTCCGGGTCGTTGTATACAAGATGACGGACGTTTACCGATAAATCCATGTCATCTACCAGTCTCTCCACTCTTTGACGTGTCAAGTCGCAACGAGGACAAGGCGGATCAACACCAATAATCAAGATTTCTTTGCTCATAACCATCCTCCCATCTTTGATAGATCTATATTTATTCGCAAAGTAAAACCTCCAACCGTGTATCAATTGACAGTTGGCTTATCACAGCGCTCCTTAAGTTTAATTGGTTACTGCTTCATAGGAAACCAATGTGTCGTTTTCAGGCAGATCTTTACCAGCATGAGCATGACGGGGACCTCGATAAGCACCCCCACTACGGTCGCCAGGGCTGCTCCGGATGAAAGCCCGAAGAGCATAGTTGATGTGGCAATGGCCACCTCGAAGTGGTTTGACGCGCCGATCATTGCTGCAGGAGCCGCATCCCGATACTCAAGCTTTAGCCATCGGGCCAGACCGTAGCCGAGCCAGTAGATCAGGTTGGTCTGAATAAAAAGCGGGATGGCGATCCACAGGATTGTCAGGGGATTGGCGATAATGACCTCCCCCTTGAAGCTGAACAGCAATACCAGTGTAATGAGTAAGGCAATGATTGTGATCGGGGTCAGAATATGGAGAAACTTCTCCTTGAACCATTCCTGTCCTTTTGAGCTGATGATCGCCTTCCGGGAGATATAACCGGCCACCAGGGGAAGCGCCACATAGATCCCGATGGAAAGCACCAGAGCCTGCCAGGGAACCGGAAGCCTGCCCACACCCAGCAAAAATCCCCCTAGTACTCCATAGAGGACGAGCATAGTAAGCGAGTTGATGGCTACCATGACGAGGGTAAGGCCGTCGTTGCCACGGGCCAGAAATCCCCAGACCAGGACCATGGCCGTACATGGCGCTATCCCCAACAAAATACACCCGGCAAGATAGCTTCGCCAAAGGGGCACTTCCAGGACCTTGACCCCGTTGGCCATGATGACTTTGCCTGCACCGTAGGCCGCGCCAACCGGCAGATCGAGGCCAAAGGGCATCTTCACATGGTCCACCGCCTCGGGCCCGATAAGGCCATAAAAAAGCGTGCCGAGGAAGAAAATGGCGATGGCATACATCGTGAAAGGCTTGACAGCCCAGTTCACGAAGAGCGTGAGTAAGACGGGTTTTCCACTCTTGCCAGCCTTGATGACCTCGGCGAAGTCGATCTTGACCATAATGGGGTACATCATAAAAAAGAGGCAGACGGCGATTGGGATGGAGACTACCGGTGCCTCACCGACATAGATGGCCAGGCCGTCCAGATATTTCGCCACACCGGGGGCTATCTTCCCCAGAAGGATGCCCGCCAGGATACAGAGAATGACCCAGATGTAAAGATACTTTTCAAAAAAACCCAGTCCCCTCGCTTCTTCTCTTTTTTCAGTCTCGTTTGCCATGGCTTTCCTTCTCCATGAATAAACTTTTTGTGCTATACCTCCAATTGAAAAGTCTCCATGTATTTCTGAAGGTTTATCCTCTTTTCTTCCCTTAAAGGTGGGCAGTCCGTCGGTCCTTTTGCGCCCTCGGCGATCTTGGCAGCAAAGACCATGCATGTGGGCTCCCCGCACTCCCGGCAATTGGTTTTTGGGAGAAGTTTTAGGATCTCCAAAACCTTGGGTTTCGGGGCTCCCTCGTAGCTGGGCTCGATTTCGGCACGCTTTTCCCAGGCCTCGTTAATCTCCCTTTTAAGCCACTCCAGGATCTTGTCGGCCTCTTCTTCGTCCTTGAGGGCATAGATAACGATCTTGCGAGGATACACCATAATCTTCTTCCCGCGTATCTTGAAAGAGATAAAAGGGGTCTCATCGGAATAGACGGCCTCATCAAAGACTTCCTTGAGAAAAGGAAGAACCTCCCCTATATCCTCGTGCAGATCGGCAAAACAATAAAGGGAAACTATATTCGAATTGTTTTCCACTCTCAAAAATTTTTTTGTATAGCCCTTCAATAACATGACCTCTGCCTCTTCTTATGAGGGAGAAAAAAAAGGATTGATAATAAAGTAAACCCCCAACATCACGATTACCACGCCCGCTCCCTTTCGGAACCAATTTCCGGCTCCCTGCCAGGCGCTGTTCTCCATAACCCTCTTCACCGCAGCGGTCGAACTTCCGGCCGCCACGATGGGCAGGCAATGGCCGATGGCAAAGAGCAGGATGAAAAGGATTCCCGTGGCAATCTGCTTTTGAACCGTGATGATGGCAAGGATCGGAGCGATAAAGCCAAAGGTACAGGAGCCCGACAGGATTCCATAGGCCAGTCCGAGGCCGAATGCGCCGAAGAGGCCCCTTAAATTGAGACGATACAGGAGGCTGCCGGACATGGAGCATTTTTCAACCCCGAGCATACCCAGGGCAACCCATACAAGGACTATCCCAATCAGTATCTGCCAGTAGTTCCCCACATCTCCCAGCATGCGGCCCAGCAGGACGCAAATAATCCCGACAAGCGCAATCGTGATAAATAGACCCGAGGTAAAGGCCACTGAATAGAAACCGGCTTCTTTCGGTTTGAGGATCGACTGCTGCCCGCCCACATAGGCCACGATCAGAGGAATGGAGGCCAGGTGGCAGGGGCTGAAGACAACACTGATCATGCCCCACAAAAAACAGCCAAGGGCTGCAATGGCCGTACCGCCCACCATCCATTCGTTCACGGTCATGAAGACGTTTTCGAGCATTGAAACTCTCTGTTCCTATTATTTAAGTCACACCCATTTTCTTAAATACACGGTCAATCTCGGCCTCGCCCATGAATCCTACGTGCCGGTAAACTTCCTTACCCAACTTGTCAAAAAAGATCTGGGTGGGTATAGCCTGGATGCCGAACCGTTTGGCCGGTTCTTTGTTTTTCCATACATCGATAAAGATGATGGCGGCTTTACCCTGGTATTTCTTTTCCACCTTCTCCATAACCGGCACCATCATCTTGCAGGGGATACATTCGTTCGCACCCAGGTCCACCATAGTTGCCATGCCCTTCACGGGTATCTCATCGGACACGTGGCTTTCTGGAAATGTCGCCTCAGAAGGTGTCTGGGAAAACTGGGACCAGAATACCCCTATGAGCCCCATAAGGGCCAGAACACCTAAGGCAATAGTTTTCACATGCTTTTTCATTTACTCGACTCCAAGTTTCGCCAGTTGCTTCAAGACTTCCACTTCTGCATAAAATCCCACGTGCCGAGAAACCTCTTCGCCGTTTTGGTCATAAAATATCTGGACCGGAATCGACTGGATGCCGAATCGCGCCCCCAGTATCCTATTCTCCCCTACGTGTACGAAGACTACGTTGAGTCTATCGGGGTATTTCTTTCTGAGGTTGTCTAAGATGGGTTGCATCATGTCGCAAGGAATGCAGCCTGTAGCACCGAATTCCACCATCGTGGGTTTGCCGGACATGCGGGCCTTGTCCACAGGGTTGTCCATAGCAATGTTATATTGGGTCTTGACCCATTCCATATTGACTCGAATATCCGTTTTCCGGCCCAGACCCTTGAGATAGGCGGCAAAAGCATCCTGTCTCTTTTGCTGAACCAGGACCTGCTGAATGGCCCCTTTCACCTGTTCGAAAGGCAGCCCCCCAACCATGGCCTTGTTGGCTTCATAGAACGTCTTTGCTTCCTCGTCAGACACCTGAACATCACGAAACCTTTGATTCACATAGGCCTGAATGGCTTCTGTGTCTGAAAGACCCTTTGTAACCGCTCCGGATGCTCTGGCCTCTTTGACAAGCACCGCTTTCATTGTCTCCTGTTCCAGGATGAAAAACAGGTTTTTCTTGAGTTCCTCTCTAATTTTCGGGTCGGCCTTTTTCACAGTCTCCTTGAGCTGAGATTCCCTGATTTCGATCCCCCCGGATATGAGTAAGGTCCCTTTTTTCATCGCGACCATTCTCGCGCCTTTGAGTATGCTGGAGGCAAATCCGGGATACGTCTGTTCAACAGTCTGAATCTTGGTTGGTTCAGCCTGTATTTGAGAGACGTTTAAACATGCAAGACAAATGTATAGGAACCCCGCCAAGATCCAACTGTATCTTGTCATATTATTCTCCTGGATAGCTTCAGCTAACTACAGCAGCTTGCCGTAGCGGTTCCGGCAGCGGTTTGAGCATGTAGAGGCTCCTTGCACGACTTCTTCAC
>JAQYVK010000411.1 GCA_030145585.1 Desulfatiglandales bacterium
AAGCTGGTGGGCCCGGAGCACCTCCCGGCTGATTTTGTTCAGATGGTGGAGGAAACCCCCGCGGGCCTGTCCGTGGCGACCGTCTACTTGGGCGTGGATCACGACTATTCCGAAGCGTTCGGCAACTCTCATGAAATAATGGTAAGCACCGGCTATGATTACGATGCCAACTACCAGTCTATCTTTGACTGCATACCCGAAAATACCGGCTTCGGCCTGACCAACTACACGATGGTCGACCCCACCTCCGCGCCCCCGGGGAAAAATGCGATCACCATTGGCATCCAACTTGCCTACGAGTGCAACAATGACTGGGACTGGAACGTCTCCCACGATCGCTACAAGGCTTACAAATACACCCTGATGAATCATTACATTAACCGGGCCGAGGAAATACTGCCCGGCCTTACCGACCACATTGAAGTGATGGAGATGAGTTCGCCGCAGACCATTAAGGGATACACCCTGAACCCGCGGGGCACCATTTTCGGGTGGGAAGCTACTCCGGCGGGGGACCCGCCCCTGCCCATCACAAAGAGGGAGTCCCCCATAGACAACCTGTTCCTGGCCAGCGCCTGGACCAGCATGGGCGGGCAGTCGATAGTCCTCTTGGAGGGGCTGGTCGTCGCCAGAAAGATCAATAATCTGCTTTCAACCGGCAAGGTTGAAGGCGCCCTGGCAAAGCCGCATAAGCGCTAAGGACCCGTACGGATGGTCATCGTGGTAATGGTTTATAGTCACCTTCTTTTGAGGGAGCCGGCGATGCCCCCTGGAGAATCTGTCGAGAAGAGACAAAGGGTATCCAATGTGCTTAAACGTTTCATTAGAGGTAACTTATGAAAGATTTGAAAGGTAAAGTGGCTTTGGTAACAGGCGCCGCCAGTGGAATCGGGCAGGCAACTTCCTTGAAATTTGCTCAGGAACAAGCGGATCTAGTCATCACCGATCTAAATGAAGATGGGCTAAATGATACAGCCGAGCAGATACGGGCTTTGGGCAGGAAAGTTCTCCCGATCCGAACGGACATTGCCAGGCGGGAGGAAGTAGAAGCGCTATGTAATAACGCCCTTGAAGAGTTTGGACGAGTGGATATTCTGATGAACAATGCCGGCGTGGCCTTGTATGCTGATATTATCGATACAGATCTTGCAGATTGGGAGTGGATGTTGGGGATAAATCTTTGGGGGCCGATATACGCCTTGCATTTTCTTCTCCCTCATATGGTCGCCCGTAAGTCCGGACATATTATTAATATTGCATCTTGGATGGGATTACTCGGCCAGCCGGCCAATGGCGCCTATGCTGCTTCTAAATTCGGCATTGTCGGATTGTCCGAATCGCTTCGCGCCGAGTTGGAGCGGTTTGGGATCGGTGTCACTGTGGTTTGTCCCGGCATTGTTCAAACCAACATCTTTAAAGCCGTTAAGGTAAAAGGGTTTAAGCCGGAAGTAACGAAGATGCCGGGGTTTATTGGGACGACCCCTGAGGGGGCGGCAATGAAGATAGTGCATGCCGTTAAGAAAGATAAAGCCTTGGTCCTTACGGATTTTGCCAAAATTGCTTATGCGATCAGACGTCTTTCTCCTGCCCTGGCGAGACAGATTGGACGGGGAGGGGTGAAGGTGTTTCAGAAATCCAAGCTTTGACCCGGGAATTGCATTTAACATGTCGTTCATCCGGTTTCATGTATCGTTTCACCTTTGAACGGACTGGATCTATTGGTGTAGCCGTTGACGATGGATTATTCGATGGAAACGCAGGTGGCTGGATTATCTCCGGGACAACTTCCTACAAGTATTGATAATTAGGGGATTACTCCTTGGTTTTTGAATGCGGTAAACACATTAATATAAGGAGGTCTTATGGCGCAACCCACACTTGAAGCAAGGATCAAAAAGCTTGAAGATATCGAGGCGATAAAGAAGTTGATGTTTAATTACACTTATTGGCTGGACTATGGTGAGATGGACAAGGCCTTGGATTGCTTTTCAGATAATGCAAAGATAGATATTCGGATGAGAGGAGGCGCTGAAGAAGGTAAGGATTCCTTCGAGTTAAGTTGCGAGGGCAGGGAAGAGATCAATAGATTCTATAGCCTGATCATTCATGAAAAGAACCGTTTTAGCGCTTCTCATCTAATCTTAAATCCAGTTGTTGAGGTTAATGGTGATGCCGCGACTGGGATATTTTATTTATTGGAGCCTACCGCTATTGCGCGGGCGATGTGGGGTCATGGTCGATACGATATAGAATTTGTACGAATCAAGGGCATATGGAGAATAAGCCTTCTTGCCTTTCTGTGGAATTTTAATACCCCTTATGATGAAGGGTGGTCCAAGATTCCCATGGCGATATTATAGAGGCCGCAACCTATGTAGCTAGTGTCTATCTACAAATCAATCACGAACACAGGTTAGTCCCCTCCAAACGATAAGAGATGAATATTCCGGACGCAATAAAGGAAATAACACTGCATCCCGTAATGTATGGGCGTTAGTCAACAGGCGACTATTTTGTCATAAAAAATTTCTATGTTTTTTGGCTCTTTTTGAGGGAGGATCTATGACAGCAACAAGGTATGACGTTGTTATCATCGGCGCAGGTCCCGCCGGTGCAGCAGCGAGCCGAAGGTTAGTTCAGGGGGGGATGAAGACCCTTCTGATCGAGAAGTACAAACTGCCCCGCCGGAAGATGTGCTCCGGGCTCCTGTCACGCTGGACCGTGGACTTCGTGCACCGGCACTTTGGACCGATGCCGGAGACCGTCTACACGGAGACTCCCTTCCTCAAGGGCTTCGGTTTCAATTTCCCTTCCCTTTCCGAGACGGTCCTGGCCCCGACCAAGAACCCCCTTCCCTACGTGCGGAGAGACCGGTTCGACTGTTTCCTGGCCCAAGGCAGCGGCGCCGAGATAAAGGATGGGGTGCGGTTGACCGGGATCGAACAGGAGAAAGACGGGTTCAAGATCCTCTGTAGCCGTTTGCGCAAGGACGGCAAGACCACCCGGGTCACCTTCCGTGCCAGATATGCCGTCGCAGCGGATGGCATGAACTCTCGCGCCGTCCGATGCGTCATGCCCGACGCCCAGAGAGGCATGCCGGTGACAACCGGCATGCAGAAGTTCTACAGGGCAGAGATCGATTTAGATCCCGACTATTTTCACCTCGTCTTTCATCCGAATGTGGGGTTCTTCCCCTGGGTAAACATGAAGGGGGAGCGGGTCGTCGTCGGCGTTTCCGGGCTCGAGCACCGAAAGGCGATTCGGTACTATGACAGCTTCGTTGCTCTGCTCGAGGAGAAGTTCGGCCTCAAGATCAAGGAAGTGCTTCGGGAAGAGGCCATGGCCGGGTACATGATGGCCTATCTCAATCACTTTGTGCTCGGTCAGGGCAACTTCCTGGTCGCCGGCGATGCAGCCGGTTTCATCCACGGTGCGGAAGGCATCTCCGCCGCCCTTGTGAGCGGTGATCTGGCCGCCCAGGCGATCCTGCAGGCCGACGAGCTCGACAGCAAAGCCGTGGGCCTTTACCGAAAGTGCGTTCGACCGGAGGTGGATCGCTGTCTGGACAACCTCAATCCCTTGCGCATGTCCCAAAACGCACCCATGCTCGTTGACGGAAAGGCGCTCAGAGCAAAGCAGTCCCTGAAGTCGGCCCGCCTCATCTACGAGGATCTCAAGGCCTTTGCAGCCCAGGACATCGGGCTCAAGGAAACGGGCATGGGCAAGGTCGCAAAGCAGAACATGATCCATTATCTGTTCCATCGCAGCTACCCGGTTGACCTGTAAATCATTCAATATTGGAGAGAGCATGAGCGTCGGCGAAAAATAACCAGTAGATCAAAGCTGGAAGGAGACAACAATGAGCGAAGATGTATATTTCAAACTTGGGGTACGTCTGAATGAGAACCCGGTCAAGATGCCATTGGTAGAAAGTTTTTTCAAGCTTATGCGGGAGTTTTATACCGAAGAGCAGGCCGCATTGGCGGTAGATTTCCCTAAGGGGGAGCACTCATTGCAGGATCTGGCCAAACATTTCAAGCGGGATGAAAAGGATCTGGCCGAGTTCCTGGAAATTATGGCCGACGGCGGATTAGTGTTCACCGCTAGGACCGAGATTGGAGATTATGCATATTCGCTGACACCCTTCTTCCCGGGGGTGGTAGAATTTCGGTTGATGCGGGGCACTGACACTCCCAAGGATCGCAGGGTAGCCCTGATAATGACGGAATTTAATGAGACCCTGGAAAGCCTGATGGTGGCGGCTGCGGAAAATCCGGAGGTGGCAAAGGAGATGATGCCGCAAGGGGCGGCCCGGACGATCACCGTGGAAACCGAGCTGCCCCACGGGAAAGAGATATATCCATATGAGAAATTGAGCGAACTGGTGAATCAGGAGAATTCCTTCGGCGCTTCAGTGTGTTATTGCCGCCATCATGGGTACTTGCTCGACAATCCCTGCCAGGTAGAAGGGATACCCACACATTCCTGCTTGTCCTTCGGAAAGGCAGCCGATTTTGTTGTGGATCGAAAATTCGGCAAAAGAATCTCCAAGGAAGAGTGTTTGAAGATTTTGGAGGATGCGGAAAAGGCGGGTCTGATCCACAACACGAATAACTTCCTGGGAAGCACAGCATTTATTTGTAACTGTTGCGGTTGCTGCTGCGGGTTTGCGAAAATGCT
>JAQYVK010000412.1 GCA_030145585.1 Desulfatiglandales bacterium
TAAGTATGTCAATTATTGTTCAAAAATATGGGGGCACATCTGTTGCCGATATTGAAAAAATTGGAGATGTCGCGCGCAGGGTTATAGAGTCCCACAAACAGGGGAAGAAAATTGTGGTGGTTTTATCGGCCATGGCCGGCCAGACAGATCATCTGCTCCAATTGGCTCACGATATGACCGAACTTCCGGACCTGAGGGAGCTGGATCTACTGATGTCAACAGGTGAGCAGGTCAGCGTGGCCCTCTTTACCATGGCCGTCAAATCCATGGGCCATGGCGCCCGTTCGTTCCTCGGGTTCCAGGTACCCATCCATACGGATCAAATTCACGGCCGGGCCAGGATTAATGAAATCAATACGGGCAGTATTTTGAAGGAGCTTGATGAGGGTAAAATCGTTACGGTGGCCGGGTTCCAAGGCATGGATGAGGATGGGAACATCACCACTTTGGGTCGCGGTGGCTCGGATACCACAGCCGTTGCTCTAGCTGCGGCCCTGAATGCCGATCTATGTGAAATCTTCACAGACGTGAAAGGGGTATACACGACCGATCCCAATATTTGCCCAAAGGCCAGAAAGATGGACGCTATCTCTTATGATGAAATGATTGAGATGGCCAGTTTGGGCGCCAAGGTCCTGGAGATCCGGTCGGTGGAGTTTGCTAAAAAATACAACGTGCCTATTCATGTCAGATCAACCTTTACAGAGGAGAAGGGTACCATGGTGGTCGCTGAGACAAAAGATATGGAAAAAGTCATCGTATCGGGCGTGGCCTATAATAAGAACGAGGCCCGGATTACGATCAGGAAGGTCCCGGACAGACCGGGCATCGCCGCTCATATATTCGAGCCCATTTTTAAAACCGGTATTGTGGTGGACATGATTGTCCAGAATACGAGTGCGGACGGGATAACGGACCTGACCTTCACCGTCCCCAAATCTGAATTCTACAAGACTTTGAAACTCGTAAGCGAGGTGGCCGAAGATATTGGTGCGGAAAAAGTCCTGGGGGATGAGGATATTGCCAAAGTCTCCATTGTGGGTGTGGGCATGAGAACCCATGCGGGTGTTGCTCAAAAAATGTTCAGAACCCTGGCCGATGAAAACATCAACATCGTAATGATCAGCACATCAGAGATTAAGATATCCTGTATCATCGAAGAAAAATACACGGAATTGGCTGTTCGGGTGCTGCATGAGGCTTTCGGTCTGGAAGAAAATCAAGTCGGAGAAAAGGAATAAGACAGGCGGCCTTCTGATCCTGCTCCTGGTCATCCTGGTCTGTTACGGGTTGCGTCCGGTTATTCAAAGGACATCGGAGCAAACCCTTGAAACGCCCTGTGCCAATCCCGTATTTATAGAAGTTACCGGTGATATTCGGTTTCCTGGAGTTTATACATTCTGTCACCGGCCGGTTATGCAGGAATTATTGAAGAGGGTTGGAAAATCCGGTTCCGATCTTCACGGGCCGAACTCCTTCAAAATAAAGACTTTTCATTCCGGTCATAAAATCTTCCTTCGAGATGGCGGGCAGAGATCGATCGTCTCCGTAATGGAGATGTCGGCATATTCCAAGATGACCCTCGGGCTGCCGATCTCCCTGAACAGGGAAAACGAGGTGGGTCTGACGGCCCTCCCCGGCATCGGAAGTTTCCTGGCCCATGCGATTGTCAGGGAGAGGCAAAATCGGGGTGGATTCAAAAGCCTGGATGAGTTGAGAGATATTAAAGGTATTGGGGAAAAGATCCTGGAGAAGATAAGGCCTTTTCTGGTTGTTTGAAAGGGCAACGATAGGGAAGACAGGAGGCGCGAAGCGCAACCGGCGGTTCGGTTGTACTTGGGGAAATCTCTACAAATCCAGTCCCAATAAATTCGTTTTCTGACAGGATTAACTGGATTTTCCGGATTTTTCTTTTTCATCACTTTCATCCCTGCCCGCTTCTCTTCGTTTTGCTAAAGCGGGCAGGCTGAAAGCGATGAAACACCATCCCGCTTCGCGGGAAACAACGACTAATTGGCTTTACAGCCTGCATTCGTTGTATTTGTCTAAGTTTTATCATTTGAAAAAGAATTCTAACCCCGAAGGGGATT
The DNA here is from genome assembly GCA_030145585.1 of Desulfatiglandales bacterium. Classification (GTDB taxonomy): domain Bacteria; phylum Desulfobacterota; class DSM-4660; order Desulfatiglandales; family HGW-15; genus JAQYVK01. The sequence continues at coordinate 2,091 of JAQYVK010000412.1, forward strand.
AGACTTTTTGCCTTTCAGGCCTCCGGTCCGGAGGCTGGAAAGGCAAAAATATCCTGAACATCCTGTAAATCCTGTCTAAAAAAAAGGTTATAGAGAATTAGAATACCATGAGTATCAAAAAGACATTTCCAGACTGGGTGATCGGTGCTTTTTGTACCCTCTTCTTCCTATTCATTACCATCACCGGCATACTTGATTTTACCGACCCCATTGAGATGAAAACCTTTGATCTCCGTGCCGGACTCGCTGCCCCTGACAGCAGAAATCCCGATATTGAACTTGTGGTTATTTCTGATGATGACCAATCAGAACTGGGACTTTTCCCCTGGTCGAGGGATATTATCGCCCAATGTATTCACAACCTCTCCCTTGCAGGGGCCAGGGTCATTGTCCTTGACATTCTGTTCTCGGAACCGGAAGAGGCCGCTGCGCTCGAAACCGTCAAGGCCCTGAAGTCTAAATATGAAGCCTTGGGTCTTGAACGGGATGTCCCGGGACGCTCCTTCTATCGTAGATTGACGGAAGCGGTGAAGGATCTGGATAATGACGCCAAGCTCCACACCGCCATCAAAGAGGCGGGGAATGTGGTCTTGCCCATCTACTTCGATACCCTGAGTAGCGGCAGAGATAAAGAGGTCTCCCCATTCATCGACAGGGACTCTTTGAAGAACGTCGAGGACCTCCAAGACGAGTGGGCCGTCTCGTCCCTTCTGTGGCTGGACAAAATGAAACCTATTCTCCCGGTCTTTGCTGAAGCGACCGCCGGAGTGGGTCATGCTAACCTGTTTCCTGACAGGGATGGGACCGTGAGAGATCAGTACCATGTGTTGGGGTATTTGGAGGACACCTATTTCCCTTCCCTCCCTCTTGCCATCGTTAAGGTATTCCATGGACTGGAGGATAAAGACATCTCCGTAACCCTCGGACAGGGTATTTTTCTAAATATAAATCCCTCAACAGTACTGAAAGTCCCGGTCATAGACCCGCAAATGAGGACTCTGATCAAGTGGAATGAAGGTCCCGGGGTCACCTTTCACCAGACACCTTTCTCAAGGGTCTACAAGAACGAAATCCAGACGAGCCTCTTTAGGGACAAGATCGTTATCATCGGTCCAACAGCCCCCGGCATTGGTGAACGATTTGTAACACCCCTTTCCGGACAATTGCCCGGGGTTGAAGTCGTCGCAAACGCCGTGGCCAACATCCTCAACCAGAGTTTTTTCTCGCGGCCGGGATGGTTCACTTTTCTCGAATCGGGAATGTTGATCCTTTTCGGCCTGTTTATCACCCTTCTTCTGCCGAGGTTGACCGCTAGAGAGGGTGCAATGGTCACGCTCGGACTATTCATCCTCTACGGCTTCCTTGGAGCAACACTCTTTTTCACCTTCAGCATCTGGCTCAAGGTTACCCCCCCTCTTCTGCTCTTGCTCGTGGGATATGTCCTGGTCGTATCCAAACATTTTATCATGACTGAAAAAACCAAGGAAAAGGTAGAGGCAGACTCTGTGGAAAACAACAAGACGCTCGGTCTCTCTTTTCAGCAGCAAGGGATGCTTGACCTCGCCCTGGAGAAGTTCCTGAAACTTCCTCTGGAAGAGGAAGGGGTCAAGGATCTTCTCTACAATCTGGGTCTGGATTTCGAAAGGAAAAGACAGTTTTCTAAGGCCCTGTCCACCTATACCCTCGTCATTGACGATGGGTTGGATTTCAAGGACTTGGCAGAGAGAATCCCAAAACTAAAAGACGCCGAAAAAAACATGATCTTCGGATCCGCCGGTGGGCAGCACCCTGGGGATATTGGGGTTTCCCTGTTGGAGATGGACACGAAACCCACCCTTGGCAGGTATGAAATCATCGGTGAATTGGGGCGGGGCGGCATGGGGGTCGTCTACAAGGGGGAAGATCCCAAAATCCATCGAGTCGTTGCCATTAAAACACTCAGGCTCGCTGATTTTGAGGAAGATATCCAACAGGAGGTGAAAACCCGGTTCTTTAGGGAGGCTGAATCCGCCGGTGTACTGAACCATCCCAAAATCGTCACTATATTTGATTGTGGGGAAGAGCACGACCTTGCCTTTATTGCGATGGAGTATCTTGATGGGGAAAACCTGGGAGGGTACAAGAAAAAGAATAATCTTCTCCCGATCCGGGAGACTCTATCCATTGTCTCGCAAGTGGCAGAAGCACTGGACTATGCCCACAGCAAAGGTATTGTCCACAGGGACATCAAACCTACCAATATTATGCGACTTTCGGAGACGAAAGAGATCAAGGTCACCGATTTCGGGATTGCCCGTATCACATCTTCTTCTAGAACCCAGGACGGCATCATTTTTGGAACACCTTTCTATATGTCACCAGAACAGGTGGCAGGGAAAAAGGTTGATGGTCGTTCCGATATCTTTTCCCTGGGGATCGTCCTTTTTGAATTGTTGACTGGTAATAAACCTTTCAAAGCTGAGGATATGACGGCCCTCATGTATCAGATTACGAACGAGAAGCATCTTTCCGCCAGAGATCTCAACTCAAAAATCCCCCCGGTCGTCCAAAAGATCATAGATAAGGCCCTCGAAAAGGATCCGGAGAAACGGTACGATGAAGCAGGTAAAATGGCCGAACATCTG
>JAQYVK010000413.1 GCA_030145585.1 Desulfatiglandales bacterium
TAAAACCATACGTGAAAAAGCCAGTAGGCTTATTCCGGCTTTCCAACGGAAAGCAAGGAGAATCACGACCAATGGTCGGGATTCTCCACTTCTTATCGCAAGGTGTTCATCCGCGAACAGATCACGCAACCATGTCTTTCAGTTTCTTCAATGGTCGGACTTTTACGACATTGCGAGCAGGTTTCGCCTTGAACATTGTTTCCTCACCCGTAAACGGATTGATACCCTTCCGGGCTTTGGTCGCTGGTTTCCGTTTGACTTCGATCTTCATGAGTCCGGGCAGTATAAATTGGCCGACTGCGCGTTTTTTGATATGGCGCTCAATGAGAATTTCCAGTTCGTCCAACACTGATGAGACCTGTTTTTTTGTCAGCCCGGTACTCGTGGTGATCTCATTTAAGATCGCCGTTTTTTTCATGGGAGCCTTTACTGCCGGGGCCTTTACTGCCGGGGCCTTTTTTGCAGGTGCCTTCTTTGCCGGTGCTTTTTTAGCTTTCTTTTTCGTTGCCATTCTTTCCTCCTCTTTCATAAAGTTTTCATTGCGTACATCCAAGACGAAAACGCCGTATACACAAAGGCCAGAGGCCGTGTACCTCTTTGGAATACTGTCTATATAAAAGCATTAATAGCGCCTGTCAACTAATTAATTGGATTTTATGCGAGTATTACGCATTATTTATAGGACTATAAGTTTTTTCCTAGGTGACTTTAATGTGAGAGAGTTCTGCTTTCTTTCAGAAAGCGTCTTTCCTTACTGAGAGTGGTTTTCTGTAAGGAAAGAAAGAAGAAACCTCAACCAATCGAATATCCCGCAATTCGGGGAGGTCGGGGGTTCTTCTTGTCCGCTGTCTGTCTGGCGGGCTGGCGTGCATGAACCCCTGAGCTCTTTGGACAGCGATTTTACTCGAATCCATAACTAATTGGCCCTTAGGGCTTAAAATATCAACCAACATTTTTGGAGATGATTTTAAAAGATAGAACCTAAAAGGAGTTATCTTTCTCTCAGGATTGCGATATTTTTTCGGACGTTTTCCAAAGCGGCTTTGGTATCTTTGTGGTTCGGATCGATTTCCAGGGCTTTTAAAAAGGTTGTTTCCGCATCAAGCAAACTCTCAATACTTTCTTTCTCTACACCGATTTTTTCATGGGCCATCCCCATCGAGAAATATACATAGAAACTTTTTGGATCATAATCGAGGGCCAATTTATAATATTTGAGGGACACTTCATAGGCTTTACTTTCAAAAGATGCGAAGGCTTTTTTACTTAAAATATGGGCGATCCTTCCCTTGATGGCCAGTAAAAAGTCATCAACACTCATATCCTTTTCTTTGGCAAAGGGATGGACTCTCTCAGGTTCTGTTTTAAAGGCAGGGATAGAGACGAGGAAGGCGGGGTATCGGGTAACCCCATATTTGGATGAGAGGGCCATTTCTTCTTCTCCACTGTCCGGGTTAATCGCCACTTTATACATTTCCAATAAAAAACCTTCGATTTTTTCTGTGGCGAGATAGGTATTATTCAACCTCTCAGACCACACGTCCCCTGGAATGTGAAAGTAGAGGATTAAAGGCCTCTCGGACAGTTCAGCTCCATAGAGGGCTGATTCATGGCCGATGGCCCCACGTTCCCAGTAGAAGAAATCATATGCGGCTGCCTTTCCGGTGATGGCAAGACCCATCAACACAAGAAATGTGGCAATATTGCAAACTTTTTTAAAGAAAACAGGTTGGTTTCTCATGGACCCATTACCCCCTATTAAATTTGTAGCAGGAAGCAAATTGCATAACCATCTCCACAAGGTCTTCTTCCTATGAGCATAACCCAAGAAGATCTTGTGCCCTTTCTAAGAGAATAGTAAGCCCCACCTATGTAAGGATTTCGTTGCCGATAATTGAGGCCTATGGGATTGATGGAGCACTACTCTTCGATCTTACTCCTTATGTCTTTAATCGTCGGATTATCTAAGAGTTTCAGAAACTTAGGATTGGACATAAGGCCAGAGATGTCTCCGGATAATACCCTTTTCATGATTTCCGGATCCTCCATGATTTCTTTAAACGCAGGATCTCTCTCCAGCGCAAGGAGCAACGTGAGAATTTCATCGTCATTCATCATCCTTTGTTCAAGGACTTTCAATTGCTCCCCGGTGGTTTCGATGTTAGATCTTGGACGAATAGCCCGGATTTTCGATCTCTCTACACGGACCATACCAAGATCTATTGATTTGATTGTATAGATATCCTCTTCAAGCGTAACAATTTCTCCAAAAATTACACTGCCGTCGTTCAATTCAATCTCTTGGCCCTCTCCAGCAGCCACATGACCGACTGAAAGGCCGAAAAGTATTATTAAAATTACTAAGAATCTCATGACTCTGCTCATTCTATCCCCTGGCAAGACCAGAATTGAGATGAGGCATCTATACCTATCAATAGAGCTTTCCAGGGCTGGTGGTCTTGCTTTATAGACCTTTAATATTATCATAAAAATTAAGATTTATAAATTCTAAAGAGAATTCATGTCGTCCATTTATGGAAAAAAATACCAGGTTGGATTCGAAATTTGTGAAAAATAGCCAGAAAGCGAGAAAATAGAGATAAAAATTTCATGATTCGGGATCCTCGTTCGATATTTACCCGCCGTGATTTTTACCCGCCATCAGTGTGGCGGGGTGGTGGATTCGGGTTTATCCATGACCTTATAAAAAGCACCGGGCACCTGGTTCTAAAAAGATCTGGGATATGGCCCTATTTGCGTAGGGGTATGTGTTACCCTAATGGAGCGTAAACAAAATCGAGAATGCTTATTATAAAAACAAAACAAACGCTTTTCACAGTTTTTTATACAATATTTATATCAAACGTAATGATGAGATATAAAAGTTCTTTTTTTCCTCCATTTTTGTCTACGCCTACAAGGTAGGTGAACCTTCGGGAAAGCGGCTGTTCTTACGAACAGCAGGATACCCCGATCTCCGGCTCTTGTGTACACAAGAGCATGCCAAAGCTCGCATGTAGATGGCTGCTGCTTCGCAGCAGCATACGGCATTCGCCTTTGGACGCCTTAGATCTGGGGCATCCTCGACTTTCGCTCCATTAGGGTGTTATATGGTATCAGTTGAGGCCTATTATTGGTCAAGAGGCCTCTAGTGCCAACCTTCAAACCATAAGGAATGGCTTGACCCTGGAAAAAACAAGATGGATCTCCCAGACACAATCATGCTCATAATAGACCGGCTCCATAGTTCCGGCCACCAGGCCTATGTGGTTGGGGGTGCTATCAGAGACATGTGTCTTGGTCGCACACCGATGGATTGGGACGTGACGACCTCCGCACCTCTTGAACAGATCAAAACGATTTTTCAGGATATGCGGCACTTCAACCTGAAACATGGGACAGTAACCATTGTGGGTGTGGAAGGTCATTTTGAGGTCACAACCTTCAGGGGAGACGAAAATTCTCTCAAGACACTAGAAAATGATTTAGGGAGCCGGGATTTTACCATCAATGCCATGGCTTATGATGTGCATAAAGAGGAAATTTTAGATCCCATGCAGGGCAGGAGGGATATCGCACGCAAGTGGGTCAGGGCGGTAGGAGATCCGGAAGACAGATTTCAGGAAGACCCCCTTCGTCTCCTGAGGGCGGTCAGGCTCGCTACGGAACTCAAGTTTCAAATAGAGACAAAGACCCTAGAGACCATTTCCCAGATGGCAGAGCAGTTAGTATCTGTGTCTAAGGAGAGGATCAGGGATGAGTTGATGAAGATCCTGTTGAGCAAAAAGCCATCTGTGGGCTTTAATGTGATGTTAAAAACGGGTCTTCTCGAGCAGGTTCTTCCAGAGCTTCTTGAAGGGTACCTAAAAAAGCAAAATAATCGTCATCAATATACGATTTACAAACATATTTTGGAGACGACGGATAAGGCTGAACCGGATCCGGTTATGCGGTTGTGTGCTATTTTGCACGATATTGCAAAGCCTCGGGTAAGGGCCAAAGTGAATGGAAAATTCCGATTTTTTGGCCACGAGAAAGCGAGCGCGGCGCTTGCCGAAGACATTATGGCGCGTCTAAGGTTCAGCAATGAAATAACAAGGCAAGTGACGAATTTGATCTCGTATCACCTGATTCAGTATGATACCGGTTGGAGCGATGGTGCTGTAAGGCGTCTCATACGGCGCGTCGGCCCGGAAAATATTGATGCCCTTCTTTCCTTCAGGAGGGCGGATCTATTGGCCCATGGTCGAGGCAAAGAAGGGCTGTCCCTCCTTTCGGAGTTAAAGGAAAGGGTTAGGAAGATCATTGAGAGACCCCTCGTTATAAAGCCTCGGGATCTGGCTATAGATGGGCAGCGGGTCATGGAGGTTTTGAATCTCGAACCGGGACCTGAGGTCGGGAGAGTATTGGATGAATTGATAGAGAGAGTTATGGATCATCCTGAATTGAATACGGAGGAATGGCTCCTTTCTTTATTGAAACAAGGCTTGACAGAGAGGAGGATTGATTAATACTTTAGATCGTTTCCAAAAGAGCTGGAGACAAAGAAGGATTCAAGGATTCAAGGATTCAAGGGGTCGAGGGGTCAAGAGACTTTAAAAACGAATATCGAATATCGAATGTCGAAGGAAAAAAACTAATAATTCGGTAATCCTTGTTCGAAATTCGATTCTTGTCCGCCGTTTGTTTGGTGGGTTAAATTCACTTGAATCCTTGAATCCTCGGATCCTTGACCCCTATCTCCCAATTCATTGGGAGTAGAACAATATTTTATCCCATTCGAGAAAGACCTTATCGTCAGGTGAAAATACAAATCTGCAAAATATTGAAGGAGGATGGAAGAATGAAAAATATTCTTCAGAGCGCCAAAGCAGTTATTGTGGTTTTTTCCCTTTTTGTACTCATATTCTCATGTACCAAAATTCAATATATCCAGGTAGATTACCGCCTCCCCCCTGAGAAAGTTGATTTGAAAGGCAAGAAAGTCTTACTTACTTTTCAGGATAAAAGGAATCCAAAAAATATTCTGGGAGCAGGGGCCAAGTCGGATTATAAAAATTTTTCGAATAATTTTTCCTACTCTCTGGCAAAAGGCACGGAAAAGGGTTTTAAGATCGGGGTCTTTGATTTGCCGGATCTTTTTATGGAGGCCTTTACAAACAGACTCGAGAATTCGGGTTTGGTCGTTCTTAAGGAAAAAGGCGGAGAGGATGTTGAATTGGTGATTGTCCTTAATGAATTTTTGTTGGATCTCGTCAGTAGAAAATGGGAGTTCAGTATGGCATACGAAGCAAGATTGGTTCAGGAGGGGGAGTTGCGTACGAAGCAAATTTTCACTGGAAAAGGGGAACGGTTGAAATTGTACGGAAGAAAAGAGGCGGATACTGTTGTAGGAGAAACTTTTACGGATATGGTGAATCAATTGAATGTGGAGAGACTATTCCAGCAGGGAGGATTGTAGGGAGGTTATGATATCAATAAGCAGATATACATTTTAGCTATTTTATGATATGTTTCAATATGTTAAAGGTGAAAATTTTAAAATTGGGTCCTCAGCGGAAAGTGGAGAGGTATTTTGCGAGAGAAAGACAACGCCATTCATAGATACACAAAACTACCTGAAATAATCAATTGGCTGAAGCTCCAATTTTTGGGGGAGAGCAAAGAGACTGGCCCGATTGATACACAGTTTTTTTCTGATCTCTCAGACATTAGAACCGTCGGACGCTATGAGATCGTTGGACGTTTGGGTAAGGGCAGTATGGGGGTCGTCTATTTGGGCCGAGATCCTTATATAGACAGAAAGGTGAGTATTAAAATTTCCGGACCCTCTTCAGATGATCTTGCGGAGCCGGCAGATAAATATCGTGAACGATTTTTTCTCGAGGCCCAGTCGGCGGGAAGGTTGATGCACAACAATATCGTTGCTATCTATGATGCTGGAATGTATAAAGATTTTTGTTATATTACCATGGAGTATATTGATGGCCCCACCCTCGTAAAATACTGCAAAAAAGACTCCCTTTTACCGGTTCAAAAAGCTGTGGAAATCAGTTATACCGCATCCAAGGCCCTCGATTTTGCCCACAAGCAGGACGTGATCCACAGGGATATCAAACCCTCTAATATCATGATGACAAAGGGAGGGGATTTGAAAATTACTGATTTTGGAATAGCTCACATCAAGACACAAGACAGAACCTCAAAGGGAATCATTGGATCCCCCAGTTACATGTCCCCGGAACAGGTCAAAGAGGAACCGATTGATGATAAAAGCGATATCTTCTCAATGGGTTGCGTCTTATACGAGTTATTGACGGGTGAAAAAGCTTTCTCCGGGGACAACTATTTTTCAGTGCTTTATAAAATTACCAATGACGAGCCCATACCGGTCCGATCAATCAGGCCGGAATTACCTGAAGTATTGGATAAAATTACGAAAAAGGCCCTCGAAAAAGATCCCCTTCTTCGATATCAAAGCTGCATGGATTTTGCTTATGATCTGCGGGTCGCTTTAAGGGGATTAAGGGGTGAGACAAGAGACGAGAAAACCGAAGATATGGCTGATTTTATTCATAACGTGCCTTTTTTCGAGAATTTTACCAAGGAGCAGGTTCAAGAAATCATGAATGCGAGCCAGGTTCTCAAGGCTAAAAAAGGACAGGTCGTGCTTACCGAAGGAGAAATTGACGACTCTTTCTATATTATTCTTAGCGGCAGTGTGGCTGTCCAGAGAACAGAGAAGAACATCGCTACAATAGCGAGAGGAGAATGTTTCGGGGAAATGGCTTATTTGCAAGGGCAGTCACGTATGGCGACGATACTGGCCGAAACGGATTGCATCCTATTGAAGATAAGCGGAACTTTACTGGATAGATCTTCTGAGTCCATCCAATTACTCTTTCAGAAAAATTTTGCAATTACCCTGGTTAAACGTCTATCAAGAACGAAGTGATATAAAA
>JAQYVK010000414.1 GCA_030145585.1 Desulfatiglandales bacterium
GATGAGGATGGTCCACGCATTTTTTCTTTGCTCACAGAGTACGGGGATGGGTCAATACTTCAGATTGGCAAAGAGATGGGCCTAAAAGTTATAAAGCGCGGCAGGGACGAAAAGAATAGAGTCATCGTAGGATATCGATTCAGCCCCTTTTTTGATAATGATCAGGCGAAAGTTTATTTAAAAAAGATTGATGTTTTGATGTTGCCCGCATAAGAAAAGGCAAATCTCTTATCCACGCATCAACGAGATTTATTTTCCCCTTCGGCATGTGAAAGGAGCTCGTTATTCCGTTGACATTCAATACAACATTCTGCGTTCGGGGCTAGTAGAGCCGCGTTTTCTCCGGTAAATACCAACTTTTTGTACTGCCCTTTTAACCCATCTAGATTGTTTTGAAATACCGCTATACCGAACGGATATATTTCTTTCAGACAACTGGTATGGATGAAGACCTTTGAAGGCTTTGGACAATTTCGTTTTAGGGTATTTAGGAGTTCAAAGGCCGAAGCCCCATCGAAATCGCCCATTAACTTAAGGTGCAGGATATCACCGTTTCTATATGAAGAGATTCTAAAATTAGATGTCATAACGATATCTCCTTTTTATTTCAGCTGTGCCCATGTCTCTGAAGTCCAATCTTTTAGAATGTTTCAATCGGTGCCTGCAAGAAGGCTACTGTTTCCGGTACGTCGTTAAGCCCATTTCCAACGGGGAGGTGATCGCAACCCTCAAGGGCCATCTTGATTTTTACCTTTAGTTCTTCCAGGTCTGAGTTCTTGACTACATAGTAATCGGCAGCGACCGACTTTAAGTTATATTTATAAACAGGATAGGCCGAACACAAAACAACCGGCAGGTTATAATGGGTGTTTCGTATATCTTGGAGTAGATCAAGGCCGTCATATTGTCCCAATCTAACATCCAATATAATAAGGTCTGGTTTCGTTTCATCAATTAACGCCATAAGGTTTGAGCCATCACCACAGGTGATCACATCGTATCCTTCTTCGGTAAGCTCATCAGCATAAAAGATTTGGATGGCTTCTTCATCATCCATGACAAGGATTTTATACATGCTAATCCCCAAATTTGAAATGAATATTCACTTTACCAATATTCCCAATCATATAAATATTTTGACTAGGAAACGTTGTGCCCCATCTATCTTTTGTTTTAAGTAATCAACGTACAACTTTTAATTATTTTCACAATATTAGATCAATCGGGACAGAGAGCTCTCAATGGTCTCTGATGTAAAGGGTTTATCGATGAACTCCTGGATTCCCAGCTTGAAAGCTTCAGAAACAACCTCTTTACTCCCATAGGCCGTGATTAGTATTTTGATAAGGTTTTGATGTGATTTTTGTAGGTGCTTGAAAAACTCCAGGCCATCCATCCCAGGTAACTTGTAATCGGCGATGACAATGTCATAGGAGCTTTCCGATAGTGCATCCAAACCCTCTTCAGCAGTCTCAACGGCGACTAAACGGCATCCCTCACCTTCAAAGAATAAGGTCATGGAATCTCTTATCCACTCATCGTCGTCGATCAGCAATATTTTCATATCCTTTAGTCTGCTAAATAGGTCCATTTTCTCCCTTTAATAGACGGCTGAAATATCAGCACATAATGAAGGATTATCATTTGTACTTTTGCCAAAGCATAAAATGTGCCATAAAGATAAAATCCCAAAAAATACAGTAAAATTAGGATGATACCTTTGTTAGCCCTTAAAATCAAATTTCTCTCCCATCAAAAAATTTAGAGAAATTTCGAAAACTTTTTTCGTAAAATTTCGAAATTTAAAATTTTAAATACTATTCCTATGGGCAATAAAAAAGAAGAGGATAAGAAAATTCGTGGGGAACTTTTGAAGAAATACAAAATCAACCAAGAGGATTATTGAGCTGGTTGAAGAGAAAGGGCCAATCATTTAATGACAATGGCCAATATACTGAATCTATCCTATATGCAATTTTTTTCTTCGGTAGCGGAAAGTGTGGTGGTTGATGTTGAGGAGCTTTGCTGCCTTGCTCTCATTGCCTCCGGCCATTCTGAGGGCTTCTTCGATGTAATATCTCTCTAATGCTTCCTGCGTGGACTCAAGATCAATACCTGTCTCTGGAAGGGAGGGGAAAATCATTTTATTATTTATCTGCTTTAAAGTTTTATCTTTGGATGTTTCTATCCCTAGATCCCTGGGCTCTAAAACCGGTCCTTTTCCAATGAGGACCGCTCGTTCAATAAGGTTTTTCAACTCACGGACATGACCTGTCCACTTGTAGGCCATCAAAACGCTCTCTGCCTTTGGGGAAATACTTGTAAATTTCTTCCCAAACTTTTTACTAAACCCTAATAGGAAGTGCTTGGCCAGGGGGGCAATGTCATCGCGACGTTCGTTCAATGAAGGGACCTGTACCTTAATAACTCCCAGCCGAAAGTATAAGTCTTTTCTGAATAGGCCCTTCCCAATCTGGTCATCCAAATCTTTGTTTGTGGCAGAGACGACTCTGGTTCTTATGTTCATCTTTTTTGTCCCACCCACTCTATAAAATTCGCCCAGCTCAAGGAACCGGAGCAACTTCGCCTGGGCATCCAGACTCAGGTCCCCTACCTCATCGAGGAACAGCGTCCCGTTTGCCGACTCTTCAATGAGCCCTTTTTTCCCTGAGGGGCTTGCTCCACTGAAGGCCCCCTTTTCGTATCCGAAAAGCTCACTTTCGATGAGATCCCTTGGGATGGCTGCACAATTCACGGTCATAAAGGGTCCTTCGAAATTAGGACTTCTGTAATGGACCGCACTGGCAAGCAACTCTTTGCCCGTACCGGTCTCCCCAATAATAAGAATTGGGGTGTCAGGGCTTTTGGCAACCGTTCCCACAAATTCTATCACATCCTGGATGGCGTTACTTTCTGCCAGGAAATAGGGGAGGTTCTCCTTTAAGTAATCTTCCTGGAGGATTTGCACTTCTTTTCTAAGCCTGATCGTTTCAAGTGCTTTACGAATTGTAACCTCTAACCCATCCATGTGAATGGGCTTAACCACGTAATCGTAGGCACCAAGTTTCATCGCGGAGATAACGGTCTTGATATCTTCGTAGGCGGTTATCATGATGACCAGAATCTCAGGATATGCACGCTTGATTTTCTGAAGGGCTTCAATCCCATCCATACCCGGCAATCCGATGTCCAGGAGGATCAGATCCGGGGGATTGGTTTTTATGCCGTCAATAGCCGTTTCGGCCTCGGAAAAGGCTTCCACTTGATAATCGGCCTCAAGGGCCATCTTTGCTCCTTCCCTTATGGTCTGCTCATCATCAACGATGTATATAGAGTATTGCATTATATCCCCTGATTCTTTATCGGAATTTCGATCATGAATTCGGCGCCGCCTAATTTACTTTGAGATACGCTCAATGATCCACCGTGATCTGTGATAATTCTATGGCTAAGACTGAGGCCTATCCCTGTACTGCCATTTTTAGTCGAGTAGAAGGGATCAAATATCGTGTCTTTCCGGTTTAGCGACACCCCCGGACCAGAATCGGAAACCCTTACGATAATACGATTATTTTCCATGGATGAGGAGAGCGCAATGACCTTTTCGTCATCCATATTTTTCATGGCTTCAGCGGCATTGTTGATCAGGTTCAGAATCACCTCTTCGATCATGTGCGGATCTAAATGAAACGGTGGTAGATCCTCCAACAGTGTTTTCTCAACCTTGATGCCCCTCTTTCGTAAGGTAACAGTGGAAAGCAGAAAGGCCTCTTCAATGGGTTCATTTATCGTCGTCAAAATCAACCTGGGTTCACTCGGTTTTGAAAAGTCCATCACTCTCCTGATAACTGACTCAATCTTAGCAGAGGCAGATTGGAGGTGTTCTATGATGGCTTTTACCTTATCAAAACTTTCCGCCCTATCGTATATTTTTTCTAACGTGTTCAAATAAATATTTATGCCTGAAAGGGGATTCCTTATTTCATGGGCAATGCCGGCTGCGACACGCCCGAGAGAGGCCATCTTATCTTGGATCCTTAATAGATGTTCCAATTCTTTGGCCCTGGTCATATCCATAAAGGTGACCAATATTGCTTTTTCCCTTTGGTACTCGATTAGACTCGTACGGCAGTAAAACCATTTCATGTCATGTCTACTGCCCATATTACCCGGAGGATAAAACCTAAAATCTATGTCCTGAGTTTGAGTGTTCCCAGCAGTGATATCCCGATAAAACTCCTTTACCTTTTCAGCATCTTCCGGATGGATACTTGAAAGATCAGTTAACATAATTGGTCGGGGTAGAGGCCCAATGAGTTTCTCCTGTTCCGGATTTTGATAAACGATTCGATTATCCTGGATAATGGAAATACCAATGAGAGAATTTTCAACCAGATCGCGGAAGAGCTGTTCACTTTCGCGAAGCGCCTCCTCGGATTGTTTACGTTCAATGATTCTTCCCACCCTCTCCGCAATGGCATTTAACAGATCCCTCTCTTCCTTCAAGAAGGGACCCTCATTCCTTTCTGGTCTTTTTTCCTTATAATCGACCTCCAAGGTGCCCCTCGGGTTACCCTGCACAATAATATCTTGAACTTGCTTCCATTTCGTTTCCTCAAAGTTCTTCGTCTTGAATTCCTGATCTTCCAGAATGATTCGTGCACATATGATTTCCGGATACTGCCAGGCCGGGGGAATAAAATTTACTATCCCTTGAAATATCTCATCCAATGATATGTCCTGCTTCTCAACCAGACGCGATATCTCATAAAGGCAGTTCTGTTCCTTGACCCTTTCCCCGAGTTTATGCAAACTCTTCCTCAAAGCCTCATTAGTTTCTTTGAGTTGAGTGACATCCTGCAATGTTTCAATTGCCCCAGTGATCTTCCCCTCAGAGTCCCTCAGGGGTGCCACAGTAAAAGAAAGCCATTTACCTCGCTCTCCTAGTATAGGGAAGAAATCTTCAGCTTCGTAGCCTCCCTCTATAACATCAGATTTTCGACATTTATCTTTGTAATACTCGTCTATTTCTTCTTTTGATGAGTTATCCACGATAAGGTCAGCCAGGACCGGCCTTTCTATAGAATAGAAAGCAGACCACTGTCGCTGTGTTCCGATTATCTCTTTTGAGGAAATACCTGTAAGATTCTCACATGCCCTGTTCCAATGGGTGATGATGTGCTTGTTGTCTATAACGAAGGTTGGTATCGAACTTCCTTGAAAGATTTGACGGATGGTTTTTTCACTCGCCTGTAGTGCATTTTCAGCCAGCTTCCTCTTTTCTTTAATTTCTATGCCGTGCATGGCAAAAGCAATGTCTCCCGCGATCTCTTCGAACAAAGCCCGCTCCTCTTCATCTGACGATAAGTTTCTGGGGGTTGATACAGTCAGTGTGCCATAGACTTTTCCATCGAACTCTAACCTCACCGTCATCCCCGCCCTGCCGGTATAATATGTTGATAAGGGACAATCAATGCATGCAGAAATAGGATCTTCGAATATAGAAACTCCTGATTGTTCCAGTGCCTTCTGACAACAAGGGACCAATTCACCACCCTTCATTCGCTCAATCATCGGCAAGAATTCATTGCCAAACCCGGCTTCGATTGTCGTATCCAAACCTCCAGACTCATCAAATAAGGCAATCCAGGCATTATAATAACCACGATTCTCGATTAGGTTGTTGCATATGCTCTGAAGTAGCCTTGTGCGGTCCCTTTCCCGGACAAGCAAATGGGTCACATTTCGAATGGTTCTCAACACGAGGTTGAGACGCTCAAGCTTCTCCTCATTTTTCTTCGTCTTCATCTTTGATATCCCCATGACTAAGCCGTTACTCTCGTTTTTCCGGACAGGCATGAGATCTCTTATAGACCTCCGTTGGATTGTCCACATACCTGCTCTAAAGTTATCATAAATTGGATTTCCATTCACTTTAAATTTTTTACCCCTCACAAATCTCTGTGGTCTATTTATCAGTATGGAGCTATAAAATTTCGAAATTTTTCTAATAGTAGGTTTGAAATTTCTCTAAATTTGTTCCCGAAGCATTATTGATGATATCTGTTTTGAAGCCTAACTATTTGAATTTATATAATTTATTCAGCATTCAATATGATGGCACGCTGTGTGCAATCGAGACCGTTACAGAGTATCAGGAATGCTATCTCTAAATTGAAAAGTGTTGAACCTTATGTAGGTTGACTTATCCATTTGACCACAGGATGGCCCGTTGAAAAAAAATCTTGGAAGGGAGACAAATCAAATGAAAGTAACACTAATTATTGGAATGATATTTATTTTGTCATTACTGACGGCAACAGTATGGGCGGTTGATTACAGCAACAAAACTACTGAAGAACTAAATGCCATGCGAGGCACCATGCGGAATGCCCCCATTGAAGAGAGAAACGTTTTTGTCGCCGAGTGGCAAAAACGCCTTCAGCTAATGACTTCGGAAGAACGGCAAAAATACATGGGCCGCCCGGCAAATGCACCAGCAGATGGCAAAGGGTACCGCAACAATGCACCTGGAGACAGGGCCTTTGGATTCGGTCTCGGGCGAAATCGTTAAATCCAAGGAAAACGTCTTTTAAACGGGGCTTTTTAGGAAGCCGTCAACAACCAATTCATAAAAAAAGGGGATTAACATGAGTCAGCAAAAATTCAAGTTAAAGATATTCACTAGTTTTATGTTGTTTGTGGCCTTCCTGGTCATTGTGGTGTCGGGATTCGTCCTTTTCATATCTCCTCCGGGCCGTGTCGCAAATTGGACAAGCTGGGGAGTAATGGGATTCAGCAAACATGAATGGTCCGCCCTGCATATAGTTTTTGTAACGATCTTTTTAGTGGCAGGAATCTTTCACCTTTTCTATTTCAACTGGAAACTCTTCTGGAGTTACATCAAACAAAAAACAGTTGGAGGGCTTCATTACAAAAGGGAATTCTGGTTTGCGCTTGCCCTTTCAGCAATCTTTCTTATCGGGACGACCGCTAAGGCCCCTCCCGTCATCAGCATTGTTGATTTGAGCGAACATATTTCGAATAGCTGGGAACAAAAAGAGGATAGACCTCCGGTAGCTCATGCTGAAATGTTAACTATGAGAGAATTTGCCGAGACAATCAACCAACCCCTTGATAAAGTCATATCTCAGCTAAAGGAAAAGGGTTTTACACCGACCGACAGCGATCAAACAATAGAAAGCTTAGCTGATAAATATAATATATCACCAAATAAAATCAGTATTCTAGTGAATGAAGAATTGGGCGAAAACCCATCTTCCGGTAAAGGGGGCGGATCTGGTTACGGAAAAATGGATTTCAAAAGATTAACAAAAGCATTAGGATTAACCCTTGAAGAAGCCAAACAAAGGCTGAAAGAGGCGGGAATCACTAAAGTGAAAGACAATCAGACCTTAAGAGAAATAGGCATGGCAAATGGTGCATCACCTCGGGATGTATTCAAGATCCTTGCGCCGGATCAGCC
>JAQYVK010000415.1 GCA_030145585.1 Desulfatiglandales bacterium
AAGAAAAGGATACCATGGGAACAGTCCAGGTCCCTGAAAACGCCTATTATGGCGCCCAGACACAAAGGGCGGCTGAAAATTTTTCCATCAGCGGTCTCACCCTCTCCTCATCTTTCATTAGAGCCCTGAGCATGATAAAGAAGCATGCCGCTCGGGTCAACCTGGATCTGGGCCTATTGGACGGAAAGCTGGCGGAGGCCATTATGAACGCGGCTGACGAGGTCATGGGCGGTAAGCTGGATGACCAGTTTATCATAGACATCTTCCAGACCGGTTCGGGCACTTCCACCAACATGAATGCCAATGAAGTAATTGCCGGACGAGCCAACGAAATCCTTACCGGTAAGCGAGGGGGCAAAAACCCGGTCCATCCCAACGACCACGTGAATTTGGGTCAATCAAGCAACGACGTCATTCCTTCCGCCATTCATATTGCAGCCCTAAGATCCTTGAAGGAGAACCTCTTGCCTTCGATGATGACCCTTCACGAATGCCTGATAATGAAAGCAAAAGAATTTTCTGATGTGAGGAAGATCGCGAGGACCCATCTACAGGATGCCGTCCCCATATCTCTGGGCCAGGAATTTAGCGGGTACGCCAGACAGGTAGCGTTGGGAATAAAGAGGGTTCAAGGGGTGGAGGACTCCCTCTCTGAACTGGCGCTCGGCGGAACAGCAGTAGGTACCGGGATCAATACCCATCCCGATTTCGCATCCGGTGTCATTGCCCACATAGCCAAAGAGACCGGATGTCCTTTCAAGGAAGCTTTGAACCACTTTGAGGCCCAAGCGGCCCAGGATGCCGCCGTCGAGACCAGTGGGGCGCTTAAAACATATGCAGTCAGCCTCACCAAGATCGCAAATGATATCAGATGGCTCTCATCCGGACCCCGTTGCGGCCTTGGGGAGATAGACATCCCCTCCCTTCAACCGGGCTCCTCAATCATGCCCGGAAAGGTGAACCCGGTCATCCCGGAGGCGGTCATTCAGGTGGCCGCTCAGGTCATCGGCAATGACGCGAGCATTACCGTTTCAGGGCAGGCGGGCAATTTTGAGCTCATCGTCATGCTGCCGGTCATCGCCCATAATCTATTACAATCCATTGACCTGCTGAGCGCAGCTTCAATCGTCCTCGCAGAAAAATCCGTCAATGGCATAACGGCCAACCGGGAAAAATGCACTGCAAATTTAGAACAGAGTCTCGCACTCTGCACGGGACTTGTCCCCGCTATCGGATACGACAAAGCAGCAGCCATCGCCAAGGAGGCCTATAGAGAAGGAAAGACTGTCAGGGAGGCCGCATTGAGCCATGGGGTCCTGCCGGAGCAGGAACTCAACAAATTATTAGATGAGATGATAAAAAAGCGGTAAGCGGTAAACGGTGAGCCGTAAATCGTATACCTGGTACCGTTATTTTAATGCTTGATCAAACTTTTGTGCCACCAGGCTTTCAAACTCTTTTCCCACATAGGGCCTGTTATCTAACAGGTACCACTTGATACTGTCCCAGTAATCTTTCAGGTCATGGGCCTCATTGATCGATTCTAGGAATTGGTTAATCTCTTCCAATTTTTCACGCTTTAAATTATCCTTTCTCAGCTCGTAAATATCATTTAACCGGTGTTTCTGTTCGTCGTTAAACCCGATCTCCAATGAACGATCCATGAGATCAACAACCAGGCTGTGGATTTTTTTGAAATCCTTGGTGAGTTCTATCTGCTTTTTTGTCTGATCCAGCATGAGGTCTGTTAATTCCCTCAATCTGTTGTCAAAGGCCTTTTCCAGTTCGAATTCGTAATCCTCCGTGTAAAAAGGGCTTTTTCTTAGCGTCCGCAAACTGTAATGGAAATAGTTCCTAAGTTGCTCAACATCGGTGAGTACCTCCATGTGGGCTATCTTCTGAGGGATGTTCATCCGGTCCATAAAATCAATGGAAAGCACCCTTTGAGACTGATCTTTCGTGAGTATGAGGCCGGTTTTGGCTTTAAAAAAATGATTTATCGGATAGGGGTCGTCCCAAATTTTTTCAATGGAATTGTTGTTCAGGGAATCGTTCACCGCTTCATAGCGTCTTTCGATTTTCGCAGCCAGGTCCAAAAAATTGAGGCATATGGGCATGTCTCCCTGGTTGAACTTCTGCGCCCCCATGAGGGCAATCAAAAGTAGTTTGATCGAATTTTTATAGTTCATGTAAGCGGTCACATTTTCGAAACCATAAATGCGAATTTCATCGGTGACCAAATGCTGCAATATAAACTGTCTTATCTCCTTTGGCAGATCTTCAAGCCCATTATAGATACGAAGCGCCTCATAAAGCTCCTTTTCAAAGGTGGCGTAACCGACCCCGCTGTAATTCTTTTTCTTGTAGATATACTTGAGAGGGACCTTGACCATTAATTTTGCCAGATCTTTAAACTCAACATATCTGATGCCCTTCAAACTGAAAATTCTCTCTAGAGCATAAACCAGCTTCCCTTTTTGAATATAGCGCCCCCCCTCTGACTCCCTCCCATCAAAAGATTCCAAATACTCAGCAGGGGGTATTTTCTCGGGGAGCCCATTACTACGATAGGCCTCCAGAGCGAAATACAAGTGCCCCCTGCGGGTATAGATTTCTTCGAGATGCGCCTCAAGCGAGGTTTTTCCTTCGAGAATACTATGGCAGACAGCTCTGATTCTAAAGAGCTGTGTGGCCAGATCCTCCAGGACCATGCCCTCTTTCATGGAAGAAAACATGATGAATGACGTCACAAAGAAAGCATCAAACAGATTCTTGTCCTTGAAATTAAGGATCTCTTGTGTCGAAAAGATGGAGAATTCACCTCTAACCATGTGATGCATGAAGTCGTGATATTTGACGAGAGTGACCAAGTAATCATTTTCCTGCTCATCTGAACTGTAACGTTGAGGAATTCTCTCTTTATCCAAAAAAAAGGCACCGGTCTGGGCGTGATCCAAAGGGTTGATCCGGTCCTTATATTTTTCTCTGAAAGCGGGGACCAAGCCCAAGTCGCGGAATATAAAGGATTTGATCAGTCCGTTAAAAAGGGCTCTGTGCTGGCTGAGATCCCGCACCAGTTGTTCCAGTGTCTCTACCTGGGACTCGCTCAAACCGACGATACCTGCAACCATAGGCCCGAATTCCCGCTGTGCCAGCTTGTGCAACATCTCGACATCCTGAAAGTCTTCCCTCTCCTGCCTAACGAGAGCCTGGATTTTCCGGGTACTGGCCAGGGTGTGATCCAAAAGAGGGGATTTAAGGTAGACCTTTCCCGGGAGTCTCACATCTTGAAGGGCCATGAATTCCGGAAGCACAAACCTTAAAATCGAACGGGCATGGGCATAAAGAAGGTCCAGGTCTGTGTAAATATTTTCGGGTCTGAAAATTATTTTTATAAACTCAGATCTAAGTGACTCTCTGAGACTCTGAGCCTTTTTGAACCATTTTAATTGCCTTTCCGGAATTCTGAAGTCGGGACTAACTTGGGATAGGAGCCTCATGTGACTCTGATAAAAACTTTCTAGGTTGGAAAAAAGTCTTTCCAGTTCCCCCAGCACCTCAACGGGTATCTTTGGAATACCCTGCCCGATAAATTCTTTTGATAAGGTCTCCAGATTTATAATGTTTTCATCCATATCGATGTAGGCGATCTCTAAAGCTTGGTTGTTCCGGCCCACCTTCAATTGGAAACCAGTGCCTACGATAAATGATGTCCTATTTTCATAAAGCTGTTTGCTGAATGCTCTCAGTGTGGTCAGGTCAAGGTAATTGGTGTTGATGGAATTGGCCTCCTCCGCCACCTTTTTGACCTGCACTTCTATTTTTTGTGGTTCCACCTCCGCAAGAATGGGATTAAAGTTTACGATTTCACCGCGGGCCAGGTTTACTGAGATCCAAAGAAGCAGAAACACGAGGGGACTTTCCATTCTTTCAAAGATGTGACCTGTGCCATGGAATTCTATATTGAGAAATTTCCTGTAGAATATGGATAATTCTAAGGGGTCCTCCTTCAAATACATTGTTTCAAAGAGTTCAACCATCTCCACCAGCTTGATCACATTCTCAATTTTAGACAACTTTTCATCATTGTAATCGGCTAGGGATTCCTTCTCCATTTTCCCCTTTCGCCTGAGTTCGAGCCAATTGGCAATAAATTGAAAATGATTCATCATTTTCAGAATCTTTCGAATGATCTTATTATGGATCCCCCCCATGGAACTGATCTTCTCGTCTAAGAGCCGGTCCCAATCCATCTCTCTATTGGTGACGACCTGTACCATGGATTCGTACAGATCAAAAAGCTCGGCCACCTGTTCTTGGTTCATTTCACTCTTTTTGGACGCTACGGTTTCCGCCATGCTCATCAGTCGACAATAACGCAGGAGATTTATGGCTTGTTGGGGATCCAGGGTCCTTGCCAAGTCCGATGCAGGTTTTAGAGCCGTTTCATTCATCTTGCCGGATAATATCCTTCCCATGGGTGTATGGCCGACGACAATGAGAAATATTTCCCTCATCTCATCATGACTGAAACCGAAAAAGGGGAGTGTTTCGAGGTTTTTCAGGACTTTTGTCTTTGCCCCTTCGATTTTATTAGGATTGAGGTAGGTGTTGATTCTCTTCAATAGATTTGTCTTGGACATCAATTTGAGGACATCATTTAATCCGCTGTACCTTCTTTTATTATTGTTTAAAGGCTGTTTGAGTCTTTCCATGAATATTTCTTCAAGGCCGAAAAACGCGCTGCTCTTTATCTGCTTCAATACATTGAGGGTCCTCAGAAGGTAGGCAAAGGAATCCCGATAATCTGCTAAGAGGGATAAAGGACAACCGGCGAGTTTTGATTTCATCACCTCCATACTTAAATCGGCCAGGGTTGTTTCTGGAGATTTTTTTTGCCCTAAGTAAATAAGCATGTATTCGGGAGAGTAGTTTTCAGTCGAAAATCTTTTCTGCCATTCGTTCTGAACGGATTCCGGTAACAGAGGTTTTAAAAATATTTCATTAAAGTATATGGAAAGATCTTTTGGCCAGGTGTCAGTTTGATCATAGGCAAACTGGTCCCCCAAAGAAAAATTGAGATATGGCAGCCGGTTTATCTCCTCAAGATTCATTTTTTCAAGATCTCGGCCATCCAATAATTCATCCAAGACCTCCTGTTCCACATAGAGGCCCTTCAGGTAGGTTTGAAAATCGAATGTATTGATCTCCAAATCCTTATCCGTTGCCTGATACTTTTTCCTGGTCTTGAAGACATGACTGAATAGAAGGAAATTCTTCTCCTCCTGAGGGGATTTGAATGATACTTTCACTGTTTGGTTCGTCTTTAGCGCGAATTGGTTGGCGATAACAAAGATTTCACCATCAGGCTTCAAAAGATGATAAATCTTTCCCAACATATAAATGACATATGCCCTCATTTGGGTTTTTGACGGCATTCCCTGCTGCTCAGGGTTGAATTTTTCCATGAAAACAATTTCATGAAAATCCCTCGGCAAGATGATCAAATCAAGGGTTTCCTTCATGGAACGGAGCTTTTCGATCGAGTCGATAACGATGAATTGGTGATCGATAAAACGGACAGAGAGATCATTGATGATCAAATCGTCAAGGTGGGTCAAAAGCCCCACCTTCTGGTTTTCTTTCAGGTATTTTGTGCGGTGGAATTCAACGATCTTACTGATCTCCTCAGCCTTGCTTTTAATATTAGAAAGGGAGCCTGAAACCAGATGCACCGGGATCAGATAATAGGGTTTGCCAAGGCTTGAGAACCTTATCAATAGACCAATCTTTTTGTAGGTCCCATTGATTTCCTTATAATAGGGCCTGATATCTTCCGGGTTTTCCGGTTTGATGGCTTGAAGCAGTTCGAGTTCTCTCGGATTCAAGCGGTCATAGACTTCGATAAATCCGAACCCGTAGGCGTTCCCACCGAAGCGACTTGGAATTTGGGAAGGGCGCTTGTGGGCAGGGAAAGTCCCTGGGGCGATATCTCCCGGATCGATACCCAGGGTTTCGTACTCTTCCGGCTTAATAAAGCGAAAAGAGTCTTCTTGCCAAAAGGCCTCTGGATGTAGGGGATTGGTGTTATCCATCATATTACACTGATAGCCAATATATCCTTAGCTATGTCTTCGTTTAGTGAAACCTCACTATTGATAACAATAGCGATTGTTGCAGATAATATTTTATTCGTTTCAGGAAAATATATCAATCGGTTTTGATCATCGGAGCTGGAGTGAGGTGAGAATCTTCGTACCGAATCAAAAGGCAGGAAAACGGAGCATCCCATTTCCCTGCCTCTCCCGAAAAATCGCAACCCAAAAGTATTTGAATCGATTGGTTATTATCTCAAGTTTCCTGCCCCTAAACAGGATGAAGCCCAAGATAGAAAACATTTCTCATTTGAAACGGCGATGTATTTATATTAGGTGTATCCAGTTCACCGCAGGTCATACAATTTCTTCTTTCTGGATTCCGGCTTTCGCCGGAATGATGGGCACCCGCTCCATTTAGTCATTCCGGCGAAAGCCGGAATCCAGGAGTCTTGAAGTTCGATTACTTACCTATTTCCGAGTGAAGAGCCCATTGTCATGACCATCTTTTTCGACAGAGCCCCGAGAAACTTGAGTTGTTATCTTATAGCCAGCGCTTGCGGCGCTTGTACGCTTTCACATCTTTATAAGATTTCAAGGCACCGGAGGCGGCCGTACCCAAATAAAATTCCTTCACATCAGGGTTTTCCCGCAGTTCCGCTGCTTCGCTCTCGAGCACAATCTTCCCGTTTTCCATCACGTAACCATAATGGGCGATCTGAAGGGCCATGTTGGCGTTCTGTTCCACGACCATGAGGGTGGCCTCCTGCTCCTGATTGATTCGTTTGATAATCTGGAAGATCTCCTTCACCAACAGGGGCGCGAGGCCGAGGGAGGGCTCATCGAGAAGTAAGAGCTGGGGATGGGCCATCAGCGCCCGGCCGATAACAAGCATCTGAAGCTCGCCGCCACTGCAGTAGCCTGCGAGGGCTTTCTTTCGCGCAAGCAAAGCCGGGAAATAATTGTAAACCAGTCCCAGGTCCTTCTGGTAAGGCTTTCCCCAACGCGTAGCGGTGCCGACCCTTAAATTTTCTTCAACGGTCAAATACTTGAATTCCTGCCGCCCCTCGAGGACCTGGATAATCCCTTTACGTGTGATGTCCTCAGGCGAAGAATTTTGGATAGACTCTCCATCATACTCAATGTACCCTTCCGTCACCTTCCCGTTCTCCGGCTTGAGCAGTCCCGAAATGGCCTTCAGGGTGGTGGTCTTTCCGGCCCCATTGCTGCCCAAGAGGGAGACGACCTGCCCTTTTTTAATGGTGAGTGACACCCCTTTCAGGACTTGTATCACATCAGAGTAAACCACACTGATATTGTTGATCTGTAGTCTTGTATCGTTTTCCATAAATTGGACCTTCTTTTTTCCCCCCCCACCCTGCCCGGCTGACTGTAAGAAATTAAGCATCTACAGTCAGCACCTCCCCCTCGAGGGGGAGGGTTTGGGAGGGGGTGTCAACCAGGTGGATCCGAGAAAAGAAATGCAATCAAAAATATGCTCCTCGTTGTTATGACCTTACCAAAGGTATCTTTCAAGCGTTGGGACCTTGCTTAGAGGTTGTATATAGATAAATGCTGACTGCTGATGGCTGACAGCTTCCCAATTGGGTGAAACCCAATTGGGGGATTAATATGAAAAGGGCCATAACCTGAAATTGGAACGAATAACGCGCCAAACCTCTGCGAGACCCTTTGGTTCAAAAATAACGAACAGCACGATCGCCAGCCCGAAGACAAACTCACGAAGAGGCGCAATGGTAATGGCCGCGCCGGCGGAATCGCCCACATTCATAAGATACTGGGTCCCAAGGCTCAGCAACTCCTCCAGAACGACAATAAAAATTGCGCCGAACACGGAACCGGGAATATTTCCCAAACCCCCAATGATGATCATGGCGATTAACCAGATTGACAACCACAGGTTGAAGGGTTCGGGTGTGATACTCATCATGTAATAGGCATAGAGCCCACCCGCAAACCCCGCATAAAAGGAGCTGATCGCGAATGACAAGAGCTTGTAACGAAAAATGGGAATGCCCATCCCTTCGGCAGCGCGGTCATTGTCTCGAATGGCAATGAAGGCACGGCCATACCGGGTTCGAACCAGATTAACCGCGATCCATGTCATGAGGGCAAAGCAGATAAAGATCAGGAAATAGAAGGCGCGGTCACTCCCTATATCGATTTTTAAAAACGTGGCCCCAATAATGCTGATGCCTTCGGCGCCGCCGGTGAGGGATTCCCACTGGACGAGCACGTATTCAATGATGAACTGCCCCGCCAGGGTGGCGATCAGGAGGTATAGGTGTTTGAGACGGGCGGAAGGGAGGCCGAAAATAATCCCGACAGCCGCGGTTACAATTCCTGCGGCCGGGATCGAGAGCCAGATGGGGAATCCTGTTTTGGTCGCCAAGATGGCGGCGGTGTAAGCACCCACTCCAAAAAAGGCGCCGTGGCCGAGGGAAATCTGGCCTGTATAACCGATCAATAAGTTGAGGCCTATAGCGGCGATAGCGTATATCCCGATGGAATTCAGGATGTATAACGTATACGGGCTGGTGATAAATGGGATAACAACGAAAAGAAGCAGAAGACCGATGAGCATAGAGACTCTGCCAAAGTCCGTTTCGAAGATGGCGAGCTCTTCCTCATAGGATTCGTTGAAGTTCCCGCAGGGGCGAAATTGAAGCTTGCGCATGTCTTCTATACCCTCTCGATTTCAACCAGGCCGAAGAGGCCGTAGGGTTTGACCATCAGGATAATGATGAGCACAATATAGGGGATGATCTCCCGCAACGAGGTGGAGATGTATCCTCCCGTAAAGGTCTCCAGTAGGCCAATAATGATCCCTCCCAAAATGGCTCCCCCAATACTGTCCAGTCCGCCCAAAATGACCACAGGGAAGACTTTAAGGCCAATGGCGCTCAATTCATGCACGTTGATCCCGTTGATGATACCGAGTACGATACCGCTCATGGCCGCCACGATAAAGGCGATGGCCCAGGAGAGGGCAAAGACTCTTCTCACATGAACACCCAGAGACAGAGCGGCGGACTGATTATCTGCCACCGATCTCATATAGATTCCTTGAGATGAGTATTTGAAGAAGAAACCGAATAGAATGAGGAAAAGGATGCCGATAATAAAGGTCGCTACATTGACGGAAGGGATCCGAACGATGCCCAAATCCAGGGAAAGGCCTTCAGGTAGAAACGTCCGATATTCATGAATGTCACCCCCGAAGACAAACAACAACAAACCCTTGAACATGATCCCTAAGCCGAGTGTCAGCATAATCACCTGAATCAGATCTTCTCCGATCAAGGGGCGCAGGAAAAAACGTTCAACAATAAAACCGAGCAGAAAGGTTCCTACCAGCGTCAGCGCGAAGGAAAGCCAGATAGGCAGTTGGGCCCAGGTTGAAATAGCCAGAAACAGGAAGGCCCCTATAGCCAAAAGCTCTCCATGTGCAAGGTTCAAGACACTGCTCGACTTGAAAATCATGACAAAGCCCAATGCGGAAAGGGAGTAGAGAAATCCGAGAGATATGCCGTTTACCAGAAGTTGCAGAAAGAATTCCATAACAGGATCAGCCCCCTTATCAAACAGGCAATATGTGGACCGTGGTCTCGATGGTCCCCACGTGTCCGTCTCTGTAAAGCACTTGGCCTTTTACGGCCAGTTCTGTTTTATCCGCGTACATGGCATCGATCAGGTCCTTGTATTGCTCAAAAACGAATTTTCGTCTGACTTTGCCAGTCCTTGTGAGTTCTTCGTCATCCGCATCCAACAATTTATAGAGGATGATGATCTTAACGAGCTGCATGGGCTTGGGCAATTGGGTATTGACCTCCTTGACCTCGCCCCGGATCATTTCCTCGACCGTCGGTTGTTGGGAAAGGTCCGTATACGTGGTGTAGGGGATCTTTCGGTCCTCCGCCCAGTTCCCGACGTTTCCGAAGTCAATATTGATGAAGGCCGTGAGATATAATTCGCTTTCTCCCCAGATAACAGCCTCCTTGATATAGGGGCTAAATTTCAGCCGTGTTTCTATGAAGTCGGGTGAAAAAGCCTCCCCTTCCTTCGTACGCATGATGTCCTGTTTTCGGCCGATAATGAGCAGGTGGCCGTCGTCATCGAGATACCCCGCATCCCCCGTATAGAACCAGCCGTCTTTCAAAACCTCGTCAGTCTCTTCCTGGTTGCCATAATAGCCTTTAAAATTGGACTTGCTGGCGACAAGGACTTCCTGATCTTCAGTGATCTTGATTTCCGTCCCGGGGAGCGGCACCCCGACGGTTTCCGGCTTCACCTCGCCGTCGGGTTGAACTTGAAAGATACCTCCCGTTTCCGTCAGACCATAACACTGTTTCAGGTTCAGTCCATTGGCCCTGAAAAAGCGAATCACTTCCGGGCTGATGGGATGACCACCCGTATAGGCGGCACGAAATCCAAGGCAACCCACGCGGTCCATGAGGGGCTGGGAAACGATCTTGGTCAAAAGCCACTTGAGACTCTTAAGGCGAACGGGAACCTCTTGATTTTGTGATTCCAGGTCAACCACTTCTCCGCCCACTTTTTGTGAATAGTTGTAGAGGCCCCGTTTGATAAAACCCGCATCATTGATCTTCACCCTGATCTTGGAAGCGAGATCTTCCCAGAATCGGGAAGAGGTCACAATCACGGTTGGACCAATTTCCCTGAAGTCCTCAACCGCGGTTTCAGCGGTTTCGGGGAAATTCATGACCATACCGCCGGACAGGGTGATTCCCACCCCCCACATCTGATCCACGATCCATGCCGTGGGAGTGATGGAGATCCAGTTGTCTCCAATCCCGATGGGAGAGGTTTCAAGCCACTTTTGAGCCATATCGATAAAGTTTTCGTGGGCCAGCATGACCAGTTTGGGCTCTCCGGTGGTGCCGGACGTCATGAGCATCAAGGCCACGTCATCCGGCTTTCCTTCCCACAGCTCTTTTATAAAGAGATCGGGTTGATCCTTATCCAATTTTTTGCCCATATCCAGCATTTGGCTGAAGCTGATCAACCAGGGGTTCCCTTCGTATGTCCTCATACCCGTCGGGTCGATATAGATGAGTCGCCGGACGTGCGTGAGTTCATCCTGAGCCTCCAACAGCTTGTCCACCTGTTCCTGATCCTGGACGATGACATAGGAGGCTTGAATTCGGTTAAGACCATGGACCAATTCCTTGGCAACCGCGGACGTGAACAGGGTTGTCGTGACGGCACCAAAAGCCTGTGCGCCCAGTTCACTGAAAAGCCATTCCGGATGATTGTCCAGGATGAGCCCGACGTTTTCACCCCGTTTGAGACCGAGGGAGGCCAGACCCAATCCGGTATGCTTGGTATATCTGAGATAGTCCGGCCAGCTGTAAGTCAGCCAAATCCCATAGGCCTTTTCCCGGATCGCGATCCTATCCGGTCCCAGACGCTCCGCCTGCCGGGAAAGGATCTGTGGGAAAGTATACTCGCCCAGGGAAGATAATGTCTCCTTGTCAATGGACTTTATGTCAACTTTAGATGGACTCATCTTTCGAATATTTAACCCTATGCTCCTAGGACGGAATCTTTAAGTTTTTTATTCTTTTTGCTTTTATTCTGGATTCCCTGGCTCGCCATAGTTGGCCCGCTGCTAGCGCGCAAACGACGGCGGCTGGCTCCTATATTTTACTCTATCGTAGCCGTGTCCCCGAGGTAGGCCTTGATGACCTCCGGATGATTCTGGACAAAATCGGGGGACCCTTCGGCTATTTTTACTCCAAAGTCGAGCACCATAATCTTCTGGGAAATACTCATCACCACGGACATATCATGTTCTACGAGAATCATGGTCTGGCCCCAGGCTTCGTGTAACTCCCTTAGAAACCGGACCATGTCTTCTTTTTCTTCCAGGGTCATTCCGGCAAACGGCTCATCGAGAATGAGAAGTTTTGGTTCCAGGGCCAATGCGCGACCCAGTTCAACACGTTTCCTCATGCCATAGGGCAGAGAGCCCACAAGCTTTTTTCGAATAGATTGCATTTCGAGGAAATCGATAACCTCTTCCAGGATCTTTCGATGTCGCACCTCTTCCTTTCGGACCGATTTCAGGAAGAGGGCAGCCCGTCCGACGCTATAGTTGCAATGGATATGGCGTGCCAACAACATATTGGACAGGACCGTCATCCCGGGAAAGAGTTCTATGTTCTGATAGGTTCTGCCGATACCTAACTCGGTGAGGTGGTGAGTCTGAAGGTGGGAGATGTCTTCCCCATTAAAAAAAATCCGGCCCTCCTGAGGTTTATAGTAGCCGGTGATGCAGTTCAACAAGCTGGTTTTTCCCGCACCATTGGGGCCGATGACGGCA
Organism: Desulfatiglandales bacterium; assembly: GCA_030145585.1. GTDB lineage: Bacteria > Desulfobacterota > DSM-4660 > Desulfatiglandales > HGW-15 > JAQYVK01. The sequence goes on from JAQYVK010000415.1 coordinate 12,463, forward strand.
ACCAATTCACCGGTGCTCACCCTAAGGTCAATCTCGTTTAGGGCCGTAATTCCCCCAAACCTTAAGGTGAGTGACTTCACCTCCAGCTCGGCCTGTCTCTCTTCCGGCCGGGCGGAGGTGAAGATACTCGGTTCACCGCGAAAAGCTTTCATTCAAATGTGTTCCCGCTACTTCAGGACCGTGATCTCTTCTTTTCCGGGGGCCCAGAAACTGGTGAGTGGGGTAAACGTCTGATTCTCGTTGATTCGGACGATCCTGGCAGTCCAGGAGGCGCTATGGTCTGTCTCTGTATAGGTTATGGGGGGAACAAGACCACCAAAATCTTCATTTCTGAAGGTCTCGAGGGCCTGATTGATGGTCTGGCTGTTTATCTTTCCGAATTTCTCATGCGCCCGCTGGAAGGCCCTTTCCATGATGGAGGCGATGACCACCCCTTCCCAATAGGCGGCGTCAAACTTGGAGACGGTTTTGTATCTTCCCCATAGGGTTTTCAACACATCCATTCCGGGGGTGTCGTCGACTGGGAGTCCTCCAGGAAACTGCATGTGCATTCTGTTGCGGATCAGGCCCTTACCTCGTTTGAAGAAATCAGGATCAGTGGATGTCCAGGTCCCGAAAAAGGGCCCTTTAAACCCAACTCGATCGGCCGATTTAAGAGCCATCAGGATAGCGGATGGCAGGCATTGCATGAAGACATATTCCGCACCCGCCTTCTTGAGACGGAGCATCTCCGTGTTCAGATCGAGGGCTTTGCCGGGAAATTGTTCGATGCCTACGATATTGACATTCCATTTTGCCGCATATTCCTTACTGGGGCCATGAATAGACTTTCCGTACGCATTATTATACGTTAGGAGACCCACCTTGGGGGCGTCGCTGCCCTTATGAATCGCCTTTATGTATTCCAGAACGGCATAGCTGTCCATATCATATGCACCGTAGGGGAGGTAGGCATAATCAACCGGCGGTTTGAGAATGCCCTGGTAGGTGGAATAATTGATATTAGGCGTCTTTGCTTTTTGGATAATAGGCTTCGCCATGATGCCGGATCCTGCATCCCATGTGGCTATAATGTCCATCTTGTCTGAGGTGACAAACTTTTTTACATATTTGAGCGCTTCCGGGACTTTGTAGCCATGATCCACCACGGTGAGATTGATCATGTTGCCGTACACCCCGCCCTTTACCTCATTCACATACCGGAAATAGTCTTTGTGACCTTTGGCATGGAACTGACCCCAGGTGGAGGCAGGACCCGTCAGGTTTATTACTGCGCCCACTTTGATGTCTTTGGCCGATGCCCCGGTAACCAACCCAAGCCCGACAAACCCTGCCATAATGACCAAAATAAAGAAAAAACAAGATAATTTACGCATGGGACCTCCTTCTTGACCTTTGGGTTATTAATACAATCTTCCAGCCTCTTACCCTATTGATCCAATATTCTTAGCTGAATGAGCCATAAGAAGTCAAGCCCAATTATCCCTATAAAATCTTGACACATAAATTCCTATCATGCTAATGAATGACGACTCATTCATAATTTACCGTCATGAAAAACAAAAATCGAGATAAACATAAAAGAATCATCAATGCCGCCACCAAAATCTTTGCCCAAAAAGGATTTTTCCAAGCGAAGGTGGCTGATATTGCCAAGGAAGCGCAGGTTGCCGACGGGACTATCTACCTATACTTCGAAAACAAGGATGATATTCTCATTTCTTTGTTTGAAGAACAGATGAACAGGGTCCTTGAAGACATGAAGACACAGGTCTTAAAAGAAGAGGATGCCGTTAAAAAAATAGAAAAATTTGCATTCAATCACCTCAAATTGGTGGAACTCAATAAAAATGTGGCGGAGATCATTCAGGTTGAATTGAGACAAAGCAGTAAATTTATGAAAGAGTATAAAAATGAGAAGTTTCATGAGTATCTCAATCTAATCGGTGACATCATCAAAGAGGGACAAAAAGAAGGTATTTTTAAAGAGGGCATCATTCCCGGTATTGCCAAAAGGGCCTTTTTCGGCGCCCTAGATGAAATGTCCAGATTCTGGGTATTGTCAAGCCGCAAAAAATATGATATTGAAACCGCCGCTAAACAAATCAGTGATTATTTTTTAACGGGGTTGGTTAACAATTCCCATCAAACCTGACGGCGGCGTATGAGTAAGGCGCAGGGCGTAGGGCGCAAGGCGCAGGATTAAACCAACCTGCTCCTGCTTGTGCAGGAGAGCTATAAGCACGAATTTCACTAAGGAAGATCCCATTAGAAAGGAGGCAAAAGTGAATATTATTGTCTGTCTAAAACAAGTTCCTGACACGGACTCGCAAATTAAAGTGGCCCCGGATGGCAATTCCATTGTAACCGATGATGTCAAATGGGTCATGAACCCTTATGATGAGTTCGGCGTCGAGGAGGCCTTACAAATCAAAGAGAAAATGGGCGGTGAAGTCACCGTCATTGGCCTGGGCCCCAAAAGGGTCACGGAGTCCATAAGAACAGCATTGGCCATGGGTGCAGATAAGGGGATCCTCATCAATGATCCGGCCCTAGAAAATAGTGATGCCCTTGCAACGGGAAGGGCCCTGGCTGCCGCAATTAAAGGTCTTGACTATGATCTCATCTTTACCGGTCAGCGAGGAGTCGATGATGATATGGGTCTGGTTGGTGCCACTCTGGCGGAATTCCTGGATATCCCGCAGCTTTCCATTATCGTAAAAGCAGAGATCTCTGAGGATGGCAAATCCGTCAAGGTCAACAGGGCTGTCGAAGGGCAAACCCTGGTTATCGAATCCAGTCTCCCGGCTGTGATCACCACTCAAAAAGGATTGAATGAGCCGCGATATGCCTCATTACCGGGCATCATGAAGGCCAAAAAAAAGCCACTAGAGGAAAAAACCCTGGCAGACCTTGGGCTTGATCCTTCTCAGGTGGGAGAGGGTGCAAGAAAACTGAAGATCATGGAGTTAACGCCGCCCCCCCAACGGGAGACAGGGAAAATTATTGAAGGAGAGACTCCTGAAGAGAAGGCCGCAGAGCTGGTCCGGTTGCTCCATGAAGAAGCAAAACTGATATGATGTTTCGAAAATTATTCAATCAGCTAAAATTTGAGGTTGTTCTCGGGGTTTGATGTTATTGCCCCGACCATGGAATAATGGAATAGTGGAATATTGGAATGTTGATTACAAAAAGGATTTTCATATTTATTGAATTCCAGTTCAACGAGAGTTTCCCAATAAATTCTTGTCACATTTTCACAAAGCCCATTATTCCATCATTCCAGTATTCCAGTAACCCAATTGGGGCGAAGCCCCTAAGTTATTAGAGAAAAGGAGACTGTAAAAATGGCAGAAGGAGTAATGACAATTGCTGAACAGAGAGACGGAGAAATCCGAAAAATATCTTACGAACTTGTCAGTGAGGGAAGGCGGATGGCAGATTCACTGGGCCAAGGAGTAACGGCCTTATTACTAGGCGCCGACATCAAGGAAAATGCTTCCACATTGGGGCATTACGGGGCGGACAAGGTCTTGGTTGCCGATGATCCGAGATTGAAAACATATACAACTGATGCTTATGTCTCGGTAATCGCCGAACTGGTTAAAGCCAATGACCCGGCCATTTTATTGTTGGGGGCTTCCGTAGAGGGGAAGGATCTGGCCGCGAGGCTTTCAGCCCGATTAGAAACGGGTATGGCCCAGGATTGCATCACCTTTTCCTTAGAAGACGGAAATCTGGTGGCGATCAGACCCATTTACGCCGGTAAGGCATACGCCAAGGTGACTTTCAGCGACAGCACACCTCAGATAGCCACCGCAAGGCCTAATGTTCTTACCCTCAACGAACCGGATACTTCCAGATCCGCTGAAATCATTGATGCACAATTCACCCTTGATGACAGCATCCTAAAGACAAAGGTTGTTGATGTCTTGAGGGATGAAAGCGGTAAGGTTGACCTCACCGAGGCAGATAAGATTGTCTCTGGTGGCCGCGGTATGAAAGGCCCGGAAAACTATAACATTCTCGAAGAACTGGCCGAGGCTATTGGGGCTTCTGTGGGTGCATCCCGCTCGGCAGTTGATGCGGGATGGAGACCACACACCGATCAGGTGGGACAAACCGGAAAAGTGGTCTCTCCAACCCTGTACATCGCCTGTGGAATATCCGGTGCCATCCAGCACCTTGCCGGGATGAGTACCTCAAAGGTCATCGTGGCCATTAATAAAGACCCGGACGCCCCCATATTCCAAAGGGCGGATTATGGGATCGTGGAAGACCTCTTCAAGGTAGTGCCCTCCTTGACCGAGGAGATCAAAAAGATAATGTAAGCGGCTGTCCGTAGGACAGCTTGGAAGAATCCCGACCTTTGGTCGGGGTTCTTCACGTTTACAGAAAAAAACCCAATTGAGCCGAGCTCAATTGGGTTTTTTATAAAAGCCCCCGGTCTACATCGAGGGTAACCGGATGTGTCGTCACTATATATTTTACTTTCCTCCTAAAAAAAGCATGGCAGGAATACCATTTAATATGACGAACACTTCAGTATTTTTTATATGAGCAATTAATATGCCAGATCATTTAGATGATTCAACTTTCAAAGCTTTTGATCGGATAATACCGATGTTCGGAAACTTTCAAAAAAGTGTCAGGATCCGTTCTTTTTGATCCCGTTACCCAATTTCACCCGAATGGGTTTCGCTTAATTCCTATTTACCCTGGAATCACAATGTGTTATACTTAAAGAACCGCCAACACAAACACGGATTTGGAATAAACACCGTTGGAAGGCCTCATAGATCCTGAATTTTTTGTGAGTCCATTAAACCATCACCCTCAACTCGCCAATCGTCCTTCTCGTGTTTCATGAGTGTCGTCATTACGACACAGGGGTTGTGCAATCTTTAACACACCATGTTGTGAGGGTTCACCCCGCCAAAGTCCCGGCGGGCAAGCCTGCCACAGGAGCGGCGGGTAAAAGTGAGTGGCTGTTAGGAGACGATAAAATTCGGAATAGAAACAATATGTCGCATTATTTCATTGACAATTGAGTCTTTTTAAATAAATTAGATGCCGCTGGCGGTGTAGCTCAGGTGGTCAGAGCATGCGGCTCATATCCGCAGAGTCACTGGTTCAAATCCAGTCACCGCCACCAAATTAAATTAGTGATGGGATTGACTTTTTTCGAAATAGTCTTATTTTTTTCGTAATCCCTTTAATAAAATGAGTATTCCTTAGATGACCCATTGGCCATTTAAAAACAATGACCTATCAACGGTCAGCGATGCCCTTGAGATCGCTGAGGAAAACACCGGAGACTTTTATAAATTCTCTTTAAATCAGTGGAAAAGGCACCATTATGATGTAAAAACCCTATCCACTTTAAATGATGGGGAAATAACCTCAGACGCCTTCGCCATGTTAAACAAGCGATCGAGGATCACCACCGGGTTTGATTCCAAAACAAAGGGACGTGATTTTTACTATATTTGCCTTCAGGACCACCAGATCTTAAGGGCACTGGGGCGGGATGAAAATCTTGGCGTTTTACCCCTCCTCGTTTATATCTTTACCCATGAATTGGTTCATATTGTTCGGTTCTGCAATTACTATCAGAGATATGAGCTCTCTGGTATGGGTAGAGAGAGGGAAGAGAAAATTGTTCATGCTACGACTTATGAAATATTAAAGGACCTCTCCTTGCCAAAACTGGATTACGTCCTTGGAGCCTATCAGGACGAGGAGATTTGTCATCTGACTGCTGATAATTAAATTATGGAGATTTATAAAATATATTAATTTTTTAGGTATTTATCGGGGTTTCAGATTTTGCCCCGCAAATGGAATAATGGAATGGTGGAATAATGGAATGATGTGAACTCGTCCTTGGCGAGATGGTTTTGTAGAAAACATCTTATTTATTTCAGGCCTTGTCAGTTTGATTTTTCCCATAAACCGTTCCCACATTTATCCAATACCCAGTATTCCAACACTCCAATATTCCAGTATTCCGATTGGGGCGAAGCCCCTAAGTTTAAGAGGTAATCAAGTTATGCCCATTTATGAGTATGAATGTTCAAATTGCGGATGCCAAAAAGAGGTGTGGCAACAATTCTCAGATAAACCTTTAAACAGATGTGAACTCTGCGAAGGGAGCATGAAAAAAATTATATCGCAAAGTACTTTTCATCTTAAGGGATCTGGGTGGTATGTTACCGATTATGCCTCCAAGGGAAGTACCGGCGGGGAGAAGAAGGAGACATCTGCAAAAGATAAAGAGACAACACCTAAGGAGACGAAAAGCACGAGTGAACCAACGAAGAAAGCGTCTTCATCCACTAAAGAGAAAAAGGCAAAGGATTGATTTGACCGGGTTGTGTGAACCGTTGCTTCAGGAAACAACCCGGCTGATTCGACCAATGAATTTTGACTTATGAGAAACTTTGATACCGGGAGAGTTCAGGATAAATTAATCAATAGGCTGGAGAGGAAAGAAAAAGATGAGGCCTTTCAAAGGGATAGATTTTTAAAGTTCAAACTTCCCGAGATCCGCAAAAGCCTATCACAAGACCTCCTCATGGAAAAGATTATTGAAACGGATAACCCAACCGCCGTTTCCGATCTCATCTTAAAGGGCCTTAGAAAGATCCTCAATAGCAATGAGTTTGATTTAAAGTACTTTATTGCTCCTATCCGAAACCTCGTACCACGCCCGAATCCCATTTCACTTTATATCACCCAGTATATTTTGGAAGTTATCATCAACGACCCTTCCGTTATTGATGTGTACGGCACAGATCAGGAAATCTATAAAATCATCAATAATGCAATAACCCGAATCAATATGAAATTTGATCGTGCAGAGAATGAGATTCTCCAGCAACTTGCCCGCGACAAATCCCTATCGCCGGGCTCGAGAGAATATGAAGTTGCCCTTGATGAAATTTTCAAAAAGAAGATGGGCGAGCCCCAAACATAAAGGACCTTCACAAGTGAGTCTCCTCCCGCAGAGCGGTTGGCCTCCTTTAACTCCCTCGAAGGGGGTGTCTGAAAATATTTGTGGTTCAATTCCGAATGTCGAAACTCGAAATCCGAAACAAATTAGAATGCTCTAAATTCGAATGACCAAAACAAATAGACTATGAGCATCCCTTTTCTAGTGTTGCTCAAGGGTATACATTTGGAACATCCCTATTTTTGAACATTGGAAATTCGGATTTTGGATTTGTTTCGTATTTCGAATTTCGTACTTCGAATTTTTTGTGCATTTTCTCCACGGATCGGTAGGACCTATCCGGGTCCATCCCCAGGGGCGGTGGGTTTAATGACAACTAAGGCGTCCTTTCCACACTATCCCCGACCTCGATCGATTTTCGAAACCTAATTTTCAAGAATTCCAGGAGGAATCTCGGATGCCTGAAAAAATCGCCTTTTTATTCCCCGGCCAGGGTTCGCAGTTTTTGGGTATGGGTCAAGACCTGGTGAACACGTTTCCTGATGCAAGGGAACTATTTGAACAGGTGGACGAAATTTGCCGAAAACCCATTTCAAAAATCTGCTTCGAAGGCCCCATGGACGAATTGACCCTGACGGTGAACCTTCAGCCTGCTATTACGGCGGTCAATCTTGCCTGCCTTGCCGCTATTACCGAGGGGGGAATCGAGCCCCAAATCTCTGTCGGCCACAGTCTGGGTGAATACGCCGCCCTTACCTCTTCCGGGGTCATCTCCCATTACGATGCCCTAAAACTTGTAAATATGCGCGGGGAACTCATGCATCGGGAGGCTGTTGAAAATCCAGGCGCCATGGCGGCCCTTATCGGTATGGATATCGCTGCTGTTGAAAAGATCGTCCATCTGGCCGAAGAAAAGGGTGTGTTGGCAATTGCAAACCACAATACCGTGGAGCAGATAGTCATTACAGGGGAGACTGACTCTGTTGCACAGGCCATGGTCTTGGCCAAGGAGCAGGGCGGGAGGGCTGTCCCCCTAAAGGTCAGTGGAGCATGGCATTGCAACCTGATGAGAAAGGCCGTAGATGATTTCCGTCGTTTCATGGAGGATCTTCCCTTTGCCCCGCCTGAAACGGATATCCTTTTCAATGCAACCGCAGGAACCGAATCCGATCCTGAAAAAATAAAGGATATTATGGCTCAGCAGCTCGTGAGCCCTGTTAAATGGTATGATATAAATCGGAAAATGCTGGAAGAGGGCATCAATACCTTTGTGGAAGTGGGACCGAAAAAGGTCCTCTCCGGCTTGCTGCAAAAAAACATGCCCCCTGATAGGGAAGTAAGGGTCTTTCAAGTCCAGGACAAAGAGAGCCTTGATCTGTTCTTAAAAGAGATGGCTTAGCCCTGATCACCATCAAGATATCATCTGCAGCGTTGCCTTCGATCTCTCCTCCCTGCGGCGTATTACTTCATACGCCTCAGGCGTCACTCCTCGGCGCCTTGCATCTAATACCTTGATGGTGATCAGGAATACTCGATAACCTGCTCATTTCATTCCTGACCCCTTAATTAGGTGGTGGATTTGGGATTAGGTAATCGTCTTGACTTTTCCGGATGGACCACGTTCCCTATTGAGCAAGTATTTTTTGAGATCCAAACCGCTTGAAAATCCGCCGAGACCCCCGGCAGCCACCACTCGGTGTCAGGCGAAAATAAGAGGAAGAGGGTTCCTGCCCATGGCTTGACCGATTGCCCTGGCGCCCTCGGGATTTCGCACCATCGAGGCCACCTCTCCATAAGTCCTTGTCTGACCAAAAGGTATTTTTTTTAGGGCCTTCCACACTCGCATTTGAAACGGTGTACCCCTGATGTCAAGGGGGAGTTTCAACCGCTCAGGTCTGTTGCTCAAAGCCGCCTCCACCGATTCGGCAAGGGGACCGTTTCGATACGCATCTTTAACAATTCTTTTCGAAGGGTAGATCTTCTGGAAATAAGCCACACAATCGGGGCCCTTTTTCAAACTGATTCCTACCCGCAATGCCCCCCTCTTGGAAGAAGCCAAGTAGATTTTCAGTTTCTCCGAATCGATTTCCCAGCAGTAGATGTCCGGTAGTTTTTTCCCTGCCATGTGTCCCTCTCTTCTAATTTTCGACGAATGAGATTCAGGTTTTCAGTCTTGTTCTGAGCCCAAAGGGGTGCGACCAATTCTTCTCCCACAGGATCTCCAGTAAGCCTGTGTATGACCATGCCTGGTGGAAGGAACTCCAGAAAGTCCGCCACCAGGTCGATATACGCCTCCCTTTCCAAACATCGGTAGGCTCCTTTATCGTAGAGAATTGCCAATGGGGTCCCTCTGACCACATAGAGAAGGTGAATCTTCACACCCTTGACGGGCAGGCCGGAGAGGAAGCGGGCCGTTTCCAACATCATGTCACGGGTCTCTCCCGGGAGTCCCAAGATCACATGGGCACAAATCTCCAACTCTCGGGCGTTCGCCATGATTACGCTGCGTTCAAAACTGGCCACATCATGTCCCCGATTGATCGTGGATAGAGTCGTGTCATGGGCCGATTGCAACCCATATTCTATCCATACCATGTAATCTTTTCCATAGGAACTCAGGAGTTCCAGGACATCCCCATCCACGCAATCCGGTCTGGTCCCCACGGACAGTCCCACCATGCCCGTATGGCTCAGAGCTTGATCATAAAGGCTTTTGAGTTTTTCCAGAGGGGCATAGGTGTTCGTGAAAGATTGGAAATAAGCGATGAACTTATTGGCCCCATACCTCTGTTCCGCGAACCGACGGCCCTTCGCAACCTGTTCATCGATGGATCGGTGATGACGGATCATCGCGCCGGTCCCTGACCCAAGGCTGTCACAATAGATACATCCCCCTTCTGAGACGGTGCCGTCTCGGTTTGGACACCCAAGCCCCGCATCCAGAGATATCTTCTGAACGCGCTCCCCGAATATCTCCCTCAGATACGTATTTAAATCACGATATCTGTTCACAAGCCGAATACCACACCTAAAAAAAGTAGCTTGAATCAGGACCCTAAAACGATCCGCATATGTAAATAAAATGAATTCAAATGACAAATGTCAAAGTCCAAATTCCAAATGAATGTCAAATGTCAAATGCAAAAAAAGACGTTCCGCTGTAATTCCAATCTACGATATCTTGGTAGATTAGGATAAATCAAACAATATAAATAATTGACTATCTCGGAAAACATTTTGACATTGGGATTTTGGATTTTATTTGACATTTGGATTTTGTCATTTGAAATTTACTCCATCATCAATCCAAAAAAAAATATTCCATGGGGGTATAGTGGTTAACCGATAATTTACTCCCCAATAACGATGTTGTCATCTTTTAAGATTTCCCGCGGAGCTTATCCTGCAGGGTGAGGTTCGAATTGACGGTTTGTTAAAGATGCTTAGACCCTTGAGCAAGAACCGGCGTTTCTCCGATGGTGCCACCTTCGGTCTGACACGACTCTGAGGGACAGCCGCAGGGTTGGGTTGCAACGCGGGCTTTTCCCATCGGAATGCGGGCCCTGACGGCCCGATAGGCAGGTTTCACCGATATGGCAAGGAGTACCAGGGCCCCTGTGATTTGCGCCCAACGAGGAACCAATTCTGCGGCCTGTCCTGCTACAGCCTGGGCCGAGATCCCCAGGAGTGCATAGACCTGATCCAGGGCCAACCCCGCAACCACCGCCATAACCGCAATCGCAGAGAGATAGATGGCGGTTGTCTTCTTTCCCAATATGCCGTAAAGGACGGTCAAAGATGTGATATTTGTGGCCGGTCCTGCAAGAAGAAAGACCAGGGCCGCCCCCGGGCTGATCCCTTTGAGGATCAAGGCAGCTGCGATGGGTGTAGAGGCCGTGGCACAGATATAGAGGGGGATACCTGCGGCAAGCATGATGAGCATCGAAGGCAGGCCACCCCCAAGATACCGGCCTAAGACTTCTGTGGGGATGAGCGTGGTCACCAGTCCGGCCAGGAGCAGCCCTACCAGGAACCAGGCGGCTATGTCGTTCCATAGTTCTTTAAAGGCATAACGGATACCAAACTTCAGCTTCTCCGAAAACCCGTGATGCGTATTGTGTATTTCAGGGGGGCAGTCCAGCCCGTCACAGCAACTGTCCACCGGGCAGCTAAGGTCCGGGCTCACCGGTTCATCCATTTCCTTGCGGTTGAATGAATTTTCCGCCAAGCCTGCCACGGATGCGGCCGCAAAGGCCGCAGCGGGTCTCGCAACGGTCATGACCGGGTCCAGCAAGGCGTAAGTCAAGGCGATGGAATCCACGCCCGACTCCGGTGTAGAGATAAGGAAAGCCGTGGTCGCGCCCTTATTGGCTCCCTGTTTTCTGAGGGATGCGGCCGCCGGTAATACCCCGCAGGAACAAAGGGGTATAGGAATCCCTAATAGAGCGGCCTTGAACACCGACGCGAATCTCCCCCGACCCAAATGATGGGCCACTCTGCTCGGATTAATAAAGACCCGCATCAGACCGGCGACAAGAATGCCGAAAAGCACATAGACGGACGCCTCTTCGAGGAGGTGCCATGATTCCAAAACAGTGCTCAAAAGAAAGTTCATCTCACCTCCCGAACGTGGTTGAGACCGACCTGGATCAGGTCATCTAATTGGTGATCATCCAAGGAATAATAAAGAATCTGGCCTTCCCGACGGCTCTTGACCAGTGCAAGGTCTTTGAGACGCCGGATCTGGTGAGACACGGCCGATTCACTGATGCCAAGAAGGGCGGCCAAATCACACACACACATTTCACCACCCCGGAGGGCCATGGCCATCTTAAGCCGTGACGGCTCCCCAAGCAGTTTATAGATCAAGGCCAATCGATCCAGCTTTCGATCAGAGATGGCCTCTTTTCGGGCCCTGGCCACCCTGTCCAGGTGGACCATCCGGACTTGGCATCCGTCCTCTTCGACCAGATTTGCTTTTGTAGGGCTCATAACAGCTCCTTCTGTATCTGAACATATGTTCAAGTATAATCAGAGCATATGGTCCTGTCAAGCCAATAATCCGTCACTGCCGCCCTTTCCAACAACAATATGTAAAAGCTACCCCCCGGGTAAGGGTTCATATTTTCACCCGGGGGAGCAACCTCCTGATAGTTACCCCCCGGTTTTGGCTAACTACTTTAACCGGGGGAATTCGACCGGGCAGTGGATCAAAATGATCCAGCTTAATCCACATAGGCTTTTTCAACGGCCTTTTGAACCGCATTCATGATTACATAGCTGCTGTTCGTGGCCCCACTCACAGCATCCACATTCGTACTCTGGCTTTCTATGATTCTTTCTTGAATGATCGGATCCGCTTTAACACCTTTCATCGCTCTGTGCTCAACCAACTTTATATCTACGACCTTATTTCCCTTTATTTCAATTTCCACTACAGCCTTGTTAGGCCCCCCTGTATAGCTGCCTTCATAAAGACCATCTCTCAGTTGTTGAGTTATAGGACCTCCTATTTTGGGAGTTACGGCACAGGATGAAGATACTATTAAGATCAAGAACCAATGAATCTTAAA